>DATJGA010000206.1:0-10098 GCA_035495395.1 Mycobacteriales bacterium
GCGGTGGGGTTCCTCCTCTCCCTCGGCAGTGCCCCGTGGGGGCGGCGCCGGCCGGTGCCCTCGGAAAGGCACCTGATCAGACGCTAACCCTCATCGCGCGCCGGGTGAAGGGGTGAGCCCCTTCCGGGTGATTTACGGCGAGGCGTCGCCGCGAGGACGGCGGCTCCCAGCGCCTCGTGCCCCTCCTGGCGCAGCGCCCGGGCCGCCTCGACGAGGGTCGCCCCGGTGGTCACGAGGTCGTCCACGACCACCACGCGGGCCGGGTCCGGGGTCGGCACGGCGCGCATCCCGCCGGCCAGGTTGGCCGCCCGCTCGGTCGAGCTGAGGCCGGACTGGTCCGCCACGACCCGGTCCGGCCGGAGCAGGCGGGCCACTCCTGCCTGCCGGCCCTGCCGACGGAGCTCGCGCGCTGCGGAGACCGCGAGCCGGTGCGCGTGGTCGTACCCCCGCTGCCGTACGGCGGACCGCGCGCTCGGGACCGGGCACAGCAGCACCGGGCCGGCGACCAGGCCCGCGACGACGGCGGCGAGGGCGGTGCCGAGGGGCCCGCTCAGGCCGAGCAGGCCGCGCTCCTTGTGGGCGAGCAGCAGCTGGCGCAGCTCCCCGTCGTACGGGGCGAGCGCGTGCACCGGGGGCAGGCCCGGCGGGCACGGGTCGGGCCGCACCCGCCCGACCGGGGCGGCGCGCAGCAGCAGCCGGCACCCCGGGCACAGGACCGACCCGGGGCGGCCGCAGCCGGCGCAGGGGCGCGGCAGGACGAGGTCGAGCAGGTCGGCGAGCACCCGCAGCAGGGTGCCGGGCCGGGCGCCCGCGCGGACGCGGCTGTGGACTCAGCCGGGGAAGGCGGGGGACTGCGCGGAGTCGGACTGCACCAGGCGGAATGCGGCGCCCTGGGTGGACAGGTAGAGGTGGCCGCCGGACACGATGACGACACCGACCGCCGACGCGGCGAGCCGGGTCGGGGCCAGCCCGGCCGTGTTGAGGGCCTGCAGGGACGAGCCGTCCACCGCGACGCGCAGCAGCTGCCGGGCGCGGGTGAGGACGCCGACCACGACGAGCTCGGTGCTGCTGGACCAGGCCAGGGCGCCCACCTCCCGCAGGGCGGGCAGCACCACGGTCAGGCCGGTGATGCGGGGCACCCCGCCCTGCAGCTGCACCCGCCCGACGTACGGCCGGCCGCCGACGACCAGCGCGACCCGGACCCCGTCCCGGGACAGGGCGAGGGCGGTGACGCGCCCCGGCGGGAGGCCCACGACCGGCACCGTCTGCAGCGGCCCGCCGAGCACGCGCACGACCTGCCGCCCGCCGCGGAGCAGCCACAGCCCGAGGTCCCCGGAGCCCCAGGTCGGCGAGCTGAGCCCGCGGCCACGGGCGACGACGGGGAAGTCCTGCCCGCGCAGCGGCCCGACGCGCACGGTGGTGACCGCCGTACCGGGGCCCTCGACCAGAGCGACCCGGGTGCGGTCCGGCGTCACCGCGGCGACGTCCACGGCCACGGCCCGGCCGTCGCCCACGTCACCGGCCGTCGCCGGGCCGGCCGGCAGCTCGACGGACGCGCGCAGCCGGCGGTGGGAGGTGAAGAAGTACGGCGGGTTCGGGCCGAGGCCCTCGGGGTCGTAGGTGTCCCACTCCCCCGCGCGCTGGACCTCGCCCTCGCCCGGCACCCTCAGCGGGCGGCCGTCGACGAGCAGCCGGAGCCCCCGGAAGGCGCTGCCGAGGGAGCGCAGCGTCCACACCAGCTGCGCCGAGAGGTCCTGGGCCTGCTGGCCGCTCGGCGCGGTCCGGACCCCGGTCAGGTCCACCGTGACCACGCCCGCGGAGGACAGGCGCACCTGCCCCAGCCGGGCGCCCTCGGGCACCGCGGTGCGCACGCTGTCGGCGAGGGCGACGGACGGCGGACGGACCAGCCGGCTGACCAGCGTCGTGGCCGGGTCCGCGCCGACGGGCAGGAAGACCTGGTCGGGCACCAGGTGCGGCAGCTCCCCGGCCGGGTGCGGAGCGAGGTAGTAGACGGCTCTGGGCGCGAAGGCCCGCTGCCGGTCCGCAGCAGTGAGCCGCAGCCCCGCCGGGACCTCGTCGAGCAGCCACCCGCCGCGCTGGCGCTGCAGGCGGTAGTCCTCGACGACGCGCTCGCCGGCGAGGACGACGTAGGAGCCGTCGGCCCGCACCCGGCCGGTGACACGGGTGACCACGCGGACCACGGCCGTGCCCGGCTCGGTGCCCGGCAGGGCCTGCACGCTGAGCCGGTCCGGGTCGTAGACCTGGACCTCGTCGTCGTCGTTCCAGCGGCCGCGCTCCTGGGAGGTGAGGAACTGCCGCGCGATGGCGTGCCGCCCGTCGGCGCTCGCCTGGGCGCCGAGGAAGCCGAGCACGGCCTCGACGGGGGTCGCGTCCGCCTTCGGGCCCGGCGGGATCACCTGCAGCGCGGCGCCCTGGCGCTGCTCCGGCGACACCGCACCGACCGAGTGCACCTCCGGCGACAGGGGCAGCGAGCAGCCGGTCGCGAGCAGCAGCAGGGCGACGGGGAGCGCGGGCGCCCTCATGCCGGCACCTCCGGCCGGAGCGCGAGCGGGCTCTCCCCGACCGACCCGCCGACGGTGTGCGGCAGCGTCAGCCGGAAGGCCGCGCCCTGACCGGGGGCGCCCCACGCCTGCAGCGAGCCGCCGTGCAGCCGGGCGTCCTCCAGCGCGATGGCCAGTCCCAGCCCGCTGCCCCCGGTGGTCCGGGCGCGGGACGGGTCACCGCGCCAGAAGCGGGTGAAGACGAGCGCGGCCGCGCCGGGCTCGAGGCCGACGCCGTGGTCCCGCACCAGGACGGCGACGCCGCCGACGCCGTCGGCCACGGTGACCTCGACCGGACGGCCCTCGCCGTGCTCCACCGCGTTCACCAGGAGGTTGCGGATGATGCGCTCGACGCGGACGTGGTCGACCTCGGCGACCGCCGGCCCGCTGCTGCGCACCTCGATGGTGCTGCCCTTGCGCTCGGCCAGCGCCCGGGTGGCCTCGACGACGCGGTGGACCAGCGCCACCAGGTCCTGCCGCTCGGCGTCGAGCGAGGCCGCACCCGCGTCGTACCGGGAGATCTCGAGCAGGTCGATGAGCAGCTCCTCGAAGCGGTCCAGCTCCTTCTGCAGCAGCTCCGCGCTCCGCGCGGCCGGCGGGTCGAGGTCGGCACGGCGCTCGTGGAGGACGTCCGCCGCCATCCGCACCGTCGTGAGCGGTGTGCGCAGCTCGTGGCTGACGTCGGAGACGAACCGCCGCTGCACCCGCGACAGGTCCTCGAGCTGGCGGATCTGCGTCTGCAGCGCCGACGCCATGCTGTTGAAGGTCGTCGCGAGCCGCGCGATCTCGTCCTCGCCGCGCACCGTCATCCGCTCCTCCAGCCGCCCCGCGGCCAGCCGCTCCGCCGTACGGGCTGCCAGCCGGACCGGCAGCACCACCTGGCGGGTGACGAGGCCCGCGATGAGGGCGAGCAGCAGCACGAGCAGCAGCCCCGCCACCGCGGCGGTACGACGGACCAGCCCGAGCGTCTGGTCCTCCGCCGTGAGCGGGAACAGGTGGTAGAGCTGGTACGGGCCGAGGTCGGTGGTGAGGGTGGCGCCGACGACGAGGGCGTCCCGGCCGTGGACGGTGTCGTAGACGTAGGCCGACGACGAGCCCTTGTCGAGCGCGTCGACGAGGCGCTCGGGCACGTCCGCGAGGGTGGTGCCCTTGGTGCCGAAGGACTTCGCGTCCCCGCTGGCCGGCACGAGCAGGACGGTGAACTGGTCGCCGCTCTGGCCGCGCTGGAACAGCGACTGGGCGACGTCCTGCAGCCGGGCCTCGAGCGCCTGCGGGCTCTCGCCGGCGCCGGCCGACAGGGTGTCCTCGGCCTGCGCCAGTCCCGACTGCGCCTCCGTGAGGGCGACGCGCGTCTTGGCGCTCACCAGCCCCCGGCCGACCTGGCCGAGCAGCAGCGAGGCCAGCAGGGCGACGACGACCCCGCTGACGAGCAGCGTGGTCACGACCACCCGGGTCTGCAGCGAGCGCCGCCACCGCGCCACCAGCCGCCCGCCCGCGTCGGACAGCCGGCCCCAGGCCCAGGACCGGAGACCTGCGCGGCTCGCGGTGTCGCTCAGCCCGGACCCGCCTTGTAGCCGATGCCGCGGACGGTCAGCACGACGTTCGGGTGCTCGGGGTCGCGCTCGACCTTGGCGCGCAGGCGCTGCACGTGGACGTTCACCAGCCGGGTGTCGGCGGCGTGCCGGTACCCCCACACCTGCTCGAGCAGCACCTCGCGGGTGAACACCGTCTTCGGCCGCCGCGCGAGGGCGAGGAGCAGGTCGAACTCGAGCGGGGTCAGCGCGATGGGCGTCCCGTCGCGCACCACGGAGTGCCCGGGCACGTCGATGAGCACCGGGTCGTCCTCGGGGCCGATCGTGAGCTGCTCCGCCTCGCCGTCGTGGGTGCGCAGCCGGGCTCGGACCCGGGCGATGAGCTCCTTGGGCTTGAACGGCTTGACGACGTAGTCGTCGGCGCCGGACTCCAGCCCGAGCACGACGTCGGTCGTGTCGCCCTTGGCGGTGAGCATGACGATCGGCACGCCGCTCTCGGCCCGGATCTGCCGGCACACCTCGATGCCGTCGGTGCCGGGGAGCATGAGGTCGAGGAGCACGACGTCCGGCTTCTCGCGCCGGAACGCGCCCAGCGCGGCGTCCCCGTCGGACACGAAGGCCGGCTCGAACCCCTCGCCACGCAGCACGATGCCGAGCATCTCGGCGAGAGCGGGGTCGTCGTCGACGACCAGGACGCGGTTCATCCCTCCATCCTGGCACCCGGGACGGTGCGCAGCCGTGGAACGATGGCGGCGCCGCGCGCGACGAAGGAGGCCCATGACGCAGCCGCCCGGGGGCTGGAGCAGCCCCGGAGGCCCCGCTCCCGAGCCGCCGCCCGCGTACGGGTACGGCTACGGCACGCCCCCGCCTCCACCTCCGCCCGGCCAACCGCCGCCGCCCCCGACCGCGCCGCCCTGGGCGCAGCCCGGCTGGGGCCAGCCCGGCTGGGGTGCGCCGCAGGTCACCCCCGGCGTGGTGCCGCTGCGACCGCTGACGCTGGGCGAGCTGCTCGACGGCGCCGTGAAGGTGGTCCGCAGGTACCCGCGGCCGACGCTGGGCATGTCCGGCCTGCTCGCGATCGTCACGACGCTGCTCAACGTGCTGGCCGTGCTGGCCCAGGACTACAGCTCCTTCGCCGAGGACGTCACGGGCAGCTCCTCGGCGAGCACCGACACCAACGTCAACGGCAGCCTGGCGAGCATCCCCGCGAACGTCGTCGGGCTGCTCGCCGGCATCGTGCTGACCGGGTTCCTCGTCGCGGTGGTCGGCAAGGCGGTGCTCGGGCACCCCACGACCTTCGCCGAGGTCTGGCGGCAGGTCCGCGGGCGCATCCTCGCCCTCGTCGGGCTCGCCCTCCTCACCGGCCTGCTGTCGTTCGGCGCGCTCGCGCTGGGGATCGGGCTCGCCGTGCTCCTCGGCTTCCTGTCGCCCTGGCTGCTGCTCCTAGGGGTCCCGCTCGCGATCGGCGCCGCGGGGCTGGGGGTCTACCTCTACGTCCGGCTGTCGCTGGCACCGGCCGTGCTCGTCCTCGAGCGGTCCGGCATCCGCACGGCCATGCGGCGCAGCGGGGTCCTCGTGAAGGGCGACTGGTGGCGGGTGTTCGGCATCCTGCTGCTGGTCCAGGTCATCGCCGGGTTCGTCTCGAGCGTGCTCACCGTGCCGTTCCTGCTCGTCGCCGGCATCAACGCCGTCGCCAACCCCGATGCCGGCAGCTTCACGCTGCTGTTCGTCGTGAGCCAGATCGGCGGCGGCATCGCCACCCTGCTCGTGGCGCCGTTCGCGGCGGCGGCGCGAGGCCTGCTGTACGTCGACCGGCGGATGCGGGCGGAAGGGCTCGACCTCTCGCTGCAGGCGGCGGCCCGGGCGTGAGGCTGCCGTCGGTGCAGGACCTGCCCGGGCGCGACGAGGCCCGCGAGGCCGCGCAGCGCGAGCTGGCCAAGCACCGGTACCGCGCCGCCGAGCCGCCCTGGTACGTCCGCCTCATCAGGTGGCTGCTGCACGAGCTGGACTCCCTGCTGTCCCGCGCCAGCGACACGGTGCCGGGTGGCGCCTGGGGGCTGCTGCTCCTCGCCCTGCTCGTCGTGGCGCTCGCGGCGCTCCTGCTCGTCCGGCTGCGGCCGACAGCCCGCCGTACGACGGGCGACCTGCTCTTCGGGCTGGGGCAGGAGCTCACCGCCGACCAGCACCGGGAGCTGGCCGAGCGCGCGGCAGCCAGGGGGCAGTTCGCGGACGCCGTCCGCGAGCGGCTGCGCGCCGTCGTCCGCGAGCTGGAGGCCCGCGGCGTCGTGGAGCCGCGCCCCGGCCGTACGGCGGACGAGGTCGCCCTCGAGGCCGGTCGGGTGCTGCCGGCGCTCGCCACCGCGCTGCGCGACGGGGCCGGCCTGTTCGACGAGGTCTGGTACGGCGGCCGGCCGGCCGACGCCTCGTCGTACGCCGCCCTCGTGGCGCTCGACGACCGGGTGGTGGCCGCCCGGCTGGTGCCGGCGTGAGCGCCTGGTGGCAGCGCAACCGGCTGGGCGTGCTGCTCGCGGGCGGCGTGGCGCTGGTGCTGGCCCTCGCGGTGCTGCTGGCGGGGCAGGGGCCGCGCGGCGTGCTCGACCCTGCGGCGTACGACCCGGACGGCGCGCACGCCCTGGAGGTGCTGCTCGGCCAGCGGGGCGTCGCCGTCACCCGCACCACCGACGTGCCCAGCACCGTCGAGGGGGCGACGGTCGACACGACGGTGCTCGTCCCGCTTCCCTCGCTGCTGAGCCCCGAGGAGCTGCAGGCGATGTCGTCGCTGGCCGGCGACCTCGTCGTGGCCGAGGCGGGCCCGGACGCCCTGGCGGCGCTGGGGGTCCCGGCCCGCGTCGTCGGCCTCGAGGACACCAAGGCGCGCGACCCGAGGTGCGGCGACGAGGTCGCCGTGAACGCCGGCCGGGCGCTGACCGGCGGCTTCACCTACGTGCTGCCGGGCGCGGCGACCTGCTACCCGGCCGGGCAGGGGAGCTCGCTCGTGCGGCGCGGGAACCTGACCCTGCTGGGTGCCGCCGACGCCCTCACCAACGCGCACCTGGACGAGGAGGGGAACGCGGCGCTCGCGGTCGGCCTGCTCACCCGTCACCCGCGGGTGCTGTGGCTGGTGCCGTCCCCGACCCGCGCGGAGTTCGGGCACCGGCCGGTGCGCAGCCCCGACGACCTCGTGCCGCACTGGCTGCACCTCGTCCGCTGGCAGCTGTTCGTGGCCGCGCTCGTCCTCGCCCTCTGGCGCGGCCGCCGGCTCGGCCGGGTGGTGCTGGAGCGGCTGCCCGTGGTCGTGCGGGCGTCGGAGACGGTGGAGGGGCACGGCCGGCTGTACCAGTCGGCGCGGGCCCGCGAGGCCGCCGCCGAGGCGCTCCGCGAACCGGCCCGCCGCACCCTGTCCCGGCTCGCGCACGGCGGGTCGGTGACACCCCCGGTGCTCGTGGACCTCGTGGCCGCGCGGAGCACGCGGGACCCCGCCGGCGTGCAGGCGCTGCTGTACGGTCCCACCCCTGCCGACGACGCCGCGCTCGTGCGGCTCGCCCGTGACCTCGACACCCTGGTCTCCGAGACCCTGACCCGAGAGGGAGCCGGCACGTGACCAGCCCGAAGACCAGCCGCACCCGCCGTACCCGAGCGAGCGACCCGCGGGAGGCGCTCGTCGCGCTGCGTGCCGAGGTCGCGAAGGCCGTCATCGGGCAGGACGCCGCCGTGACCGGGCTCGTGGTGGCGCTGCTGTGCCGCGGCCACGTGCTGCTCGAGGGCGTACCAGGGGTGGCCAAGACGCTGCTCGTGCGGGCGCTCGCGGCGTCCCTGTCGCTGGAGAGCAAGCGCGTGCAGTTCACCCCCGACCTCATGCCCGGCGACGTGACCGGCTCGCTCGTCTACGACGCGCGTACGGCGAGCTTCGACTTCCGGCCCGGGCCGGTGTTCACGAACCTGCTGCTCGCCGACGAGATCAACCGCACGCCGCCGAAGACGCAGGCGTCGCTGCTCGAGGCGATGGAGGAGCGGCAGGTGTCGGTCGACGGCCTGCCACGCCCGCTGCCCGAGCCGTTCATGGTCTGCGCGACGCAGAACCCCGTGGAGTACGAAGGCACGTACCCGCTGCCCGAGGCGCAGCTCGACCGCTTCCTCATGAAGCTCACCGTGCCCCTGCCCGGCCGCGAGGACGAGCTGCGCGTGCTGCAGGCCCACGACGGCGGCTTCGACCCGCGCGACCTGTCGTCGCTCTCCCCCGTCGCGTCCGGGGCAGACCTCAAGGCCGGGCGCGCGCTCGTGCAGGCGGTCACCGTCAGCCCCGAGGTCATGGGGTACGTCGTCGACGTCTGCCGCGCGACCCGCACCTCGCCGTCGCTGCAGCTCGGGGTCTCGCCGCGCGGCGCCACGGCGCTGCTGGCCACGTCGAAGGCCTGGGCCTGGCTGTCCGGCCGCGACTACGTGACGCCCGACGACGTGAAGGCGCTGGCCCGGCCGACGCTGCGGCACCGCGTCTCGCTGCGCCCCGAGGCCGAGCTCGAGGGCAGCACGTCCGACGGCGTCCTCGAGGGCGTGCTGGCCGCCGTACCGGTGCCGCGGTGACGCCGTGGCGCTGACCGGGCGGGCGGCGCTGCTCGCCCTGCTCGGCGTCGTACCGGTGGCTCTGGCCGCGACGGGGACGGCGGTGCTCGTGGTGCTGGTGCTGCTCGCCGCGCTCGTCGCGCTCGACGTCTGGCGGGCGCCGTCCCCCCGGGGCCTGGCGCTGACGCGGTCGGGCGACACCGCCTGCCGGCTCGGCGAGGAGGCGTCGGTCCGGCTGCTCGTCGCGAACCCCACCGGGCGCCGGCTGCGGGGCGTGCTGCGCGACGCCTGGGTGCCGTCGGCGGGGGCGCGGCCGCGCACGCACGCGCTCGACGTGCCGGCGGGCGAGCGGCGCGTGGTGACCACGACGCTGCGGCCCTCGCGCCGCGGCGACCGGCTGCCGGACCGGGTCACCGTGCGCGCCCTCGGTCCGCTCGGCGTCGCCGCGCGGCAGGCCTCGATCGCGGTGCCGTGGGGTGTGCGGGTGCAGGCGCCGTTCACCTCGCGCAAGTTCCTGCCGGAGAAGCTCGGGCGGCTGCGCCAGCTCGACGGTCTGCTGCTGGCCCGCACCCGCGGTCAGGGGACGGAGTTCGACTCGCTGCGGGAGTACGTCGTCGGCGACGACGTGCGCTCGATCGACTGGCGGGCGACGGCGCGGCAGGCCGACGTCGTCGTGCGCACCTGGCGGCCGGAGCGCGACCGGCGGGTGCTCGTCGTGCTGGACACCGGCCGGACCTCCGCGGGCCGGATCGGCGACGTGCCGCGGCTGGACGCCGCGCTCGACGCGACGCTGCTGCTCGCCGCGCTCGCCTCCCGCGCCGGCGACCGGGTCGACCTGCTCGCCGTCGACCGGACGGTCCGCGCGACCGTCGAGGGCGCCCACCGCACCGACGTGCTGGCCCGCATCACCGACGCGACGGCGACCCTCGAACCGGCGCTGGTGGAGACCGACGGGCGGCGGCTGGTCACCGAGGTGCTGCGGCACAGCCGCCGGCGCTCGCTCGTCGTCCTCTTCACGACCCTCGACGCGACCGCGCTGCGCGAGGGGCTGCTGCCGCACCTCGGCAGCCTGGTGTCGCGGCACACCGTGCTGCTCGCCTCGGTCGCCGACCCCCGGCTCGAGGAGCTCGCCCGCGGTCGCGCCGACGCCGCCGAGGTGTACGGCGCAGCCGCGGCCGAGCGGGCCCGCACCGAGCGCGCGCAGGTCGCCGCGGAGCTCCGCCGGCACGGCGTCGAGGTGGTGGACGCCCCGCTGGCGGCGTTCGCCCCCGCCGTCGCGGACGCCTACCTGGCGCTCAAGAGCGCGGGGCGGCTCTAGCCCGAGTACGGCAGCGTGTCGCCGCTGTCGTCGAGGTCGCCGGTGACCCCGGCCGTCGCGGCGCGCCGACCGAGGACGAACACGACGGCGAGGAACGCCGACTCGGCGAGCACCCCGATGCCGATGC
>DATJGA010000207.1:0-4321 GCA_035495395.1 Mycobacteriales bacterium
GACGGCATGGGCTTGGTGATGACCAGCTCCCCGACCTCGCCCAGCACCGGCTCGCCGCGGTCGTCGACGGTGCGCGCCGCGACCCCGAGCCACGGGGGCCCCATCCGCCCGGGGGCGGGCTCGGGCAGCAGCGGGCTGGCGCCCACGAAAGCGGTCGCGACGTCCGTCCCGCCGCTGATGACGTTGAGCGGGACGCCGAAGCCGGTGCGTGCCCAGCGCGCCGTCGTCGCGGGCAGGGGCGCGCCCGTCACGCCGAGCACCCGCAGCGCCGACAGGTCGTGGTCCACAGCCGGGACGTGTCCCTGCTTCTCCGCCAGCGCGAGCAGGCCGGGGCTGACGCCGAGGTGCGTCACCCGGTGCGCCGCGGCGACCCGCCAGACCGCCGAGGCGTCCGGGAAGGTCGGGCTGCCGTCGTACAGGACCGCGGTCGCGCCGAGCAGGAGCGAGCTGACCTGCAGGTTCCACATCACCCAGCTGGTGCTGCAGAACCAGAAGAAGCGGTCGCCGGGCTGCACGTCGAAGTGCAGGCCGAGCGCAGCGAGCTGCTGCAGCAGGGTGCCGCCGTGGCCGTGCACCAGTCCCTTGGGCGCGCCGGTGGTGCCGGAGGAGAACAGCACCCACAACGGGTGCTCGAACGGCACGTCGACGCACAGCGGGCCGGTGACGGGCGTCGCGAGGGCATCCGCCCAGGACACCGTGGGCCGTCCCAGCTCAGCCGCGTCGGTGCCCACGAGCAGCACGTGGGTGAGAGAGGGCAGCGCGTCGACGAGCGCCTCGATCGCGGGCCCGTGCTGCAGCTCGCGGCCGCCGTACCGGGAGCGCGTCGCGGTCAGCAGCACGGTGGGCTCGAGCTGGGCGAACCGCACCGCCGCGCCCTCGGCCGACACGTCCTGGTTGCAGACGGCCCAGGTCGCGCCGACGGCCGCGCAGGCGAGCAGGCAGGTCAGCGCCTCGGGACGGTTGCCGAGGTACCCGACGACCCGGTCGCTCGGGCCGACCCCGGCGACGCGCAGCCAGGAGGCGACCGCGTGCGTCTCGCGCAGCAGCCTCTCCCAGCTCCAGGTCTGCGCGGCGCCGGTCTCCGAGACGTGGACGAGCGCGGGCCGGGAGGGGTCGGCCTGCCGGAAGACCTCGCGCGCGAAGCTCACCGAGGCGCCCGGGAACCAGGTCGCACCGGGCATCTCGGCCGACGCGAGGACCGGTGCGTCCGCGGCGATCCCCTCCACCGCGAAGAAGCGGCCGACCGCCGCCCAGAACTCCTCGAGCTCGTCGACCGACCAGGCCCACAGCGCCTGGTAGTCGGGCAGGTCGCACCCCTGCTCGAGCGAGACCCAGTCCTTGAACTGCGCCATCCGCGACGCGGCGGCCCGATCGGTGCTGCTCCCGGCCGCCGCCGCCGAGGTCGTCGTCAACGCACCCACACACCGGCTTCGTCGGTGCGGCAGCCGAGCGAGCGGTACGTCGCGTCGACGAGGCACTGGCCCTTCTCGTTCAGCAGGATGCCCTCGCCGTGCCGGTTCATGACGTAGCCGAAGGCGAGGCGCTCCGCGGGGTCGGCGAAGCCGATGCTGCCGCCCTTGCCGACGTGCCCGAACGCGGACGGGCCGAGGACGGCGCTGCTGCCGGCGAGCGCCGGGCCGCGCCGCCGGTTGTCCATGGACGTCATGAACCCCAGGCTGAACCGCGTCGGGACGAGCAGGAGCGCGTCCTCGGACGTCGCCACCGCGGTCTGGCTCATCCGGGCGAGCGTCGCGCTGCTGACGAGCGACCCGACGGCCAGCGGCGTGTAGAGGGCCGCCAGGCCGCGGGCGCTCGCGATGCCCCCCATGCCGCCCATCTCCGCCGCGCGGAACGCCCGCGTGTTCACGTCCACCCCGGAAGCGATCACGTTGGCCATCGCCACGGCCTGCACGCTGCTGGGGTCGGACACCATCGCGGCGACGTACGGCGAGGGCACCCAGTCCGGTCCGGGGAGCCACTCGGTGACGGTCGCGACCCGCGGCTCGAGCTCCTCGGGCAGCCCGAGGAAGAAGTCGGCGCCCAGCGGCTCGGCGAGCTCCTTGGCGATGAGCTCGCCGATGGTCAGACCGCTGACGCGCCGGACCACCTCGCCCACGGTCCAGCCGAAGGTCACGAGGTGGTAGCCGTTGCGGGTGCCGGGCTGCCACCACGGGCGCTGCCGGGCGAGGTGGTCCGCCATCACGTCGGCGTCGTACATGTCGCCCGGCTGCACGTCGGCGTCCACCGCGGGCAGGCCCGCGGAGTGGTCCAGCAGCATCCGGACGGTGGTCGACTCCTTGCCGTTGCAGCCGAACTCCGGCCAGTACGTCGAGACCGGGGCCTCCAGGTCGAGCAGCCCGCGGTCGACGAGCAGGTGCGCGGCGAGCGCGACGACCCCCTTCGTGCAGGAGTAGACGCACACGAGGGTGTCGGCCGCCCACGGGGTGCCCGAGTCGTCCGTGCTGCCCGCCCACAGGTCGACGACCGGCTCGCCGTCGACGGTGACGTGCACAGCGGCGCCCAGCTCACCGCGCTCGGCGAGGTTGCGCGCGAACTCCTCGCGCACGGCCTCGAAGCCGGGCAGGCAGGTGCCGTGGACCTCGGTCACGCCGTCGTCACCCGGTCGCGCCGCAGCTGCGCGCGACGCACCTTGCCGGCGTCGTCGCGCAGCGCGGCTGCGACGTACTCGACGCTCCGCGGCCGCTTGTAGGGAGCGAGCCGGTCGGTCAGCCAGGCGTCGAGGCCGTCGACGGGCTCGGCGCCGGCCGTCTGCACGATCGCGTGCGGCCTCGCACCGAGCTCCTCGTCGGGCAGGCCGATGACGCACGCGTCGAGCACGCGCTCGTGGTCGAGCAGCACCGCCTCGACCTCGGCGGGGTACACGTTCACGCCACCGACGGTGAACATGTCGCTGTCGCGGTCGGCGAGGTAGACGTAGCCCTCCTCGTCCATCCAGCCGAGGTCGCCGAGCGTCTCCCACCCCTCGGCGTCGGACGTCGCCACGGCGCCGAGGTAGCGGTAGGTCTCGGGCATGCCCTCGTCGCGCCGCATCCAGATGCGGCCGACGGTGCCGGGCGCGAGCACCTCGCCGGCGTCGTCGCGGACCTGCATCACCCCCGCGACCGGCCGGCCGACGGAGCCCCGGTGCGCCAGCCACTCGTGGCCGTCGAGGAGGGTGACGGCCTGCGCCTCGGTGCCGCCGTACAGCTCCCAGACCGCGTCCGGCCCGAGCCAGTCGATGAAGGACTCCTTCAACGACGGGGCGCAGGCGGCCGCCATGTGCAGCCACACCCGGACCGAGGACACGTCGAAGGCCTCCCGCACGCCGGCGGGCAGCTTCCAGATGCGGGCCATCATCGTGGGCACCGCGTAGACCCAGGCGACGCCGTACCGCTCGACGAGGCGCAGCGCCTCGGTCGCGTCGAAGCGCGGCATGAGCACGACGTGGCAGCCGCGCAGCACGGCGAGCGCGGCGGCGCAGAAGGGCGCGTTGTGCGAGACCGGGGCGGTCACGAGCACCGCAGCCTCGGTCGGGATCCGGAAGACCTCGACGAGCGCCATCGGCTCGAGCAGCGCCGGCTGCCCGGCCACGATGACCTTGGGGCGCCCGGTGCTGCCGCCGGAGGTCGGGGCCTTCCAGGCCGGCGCGGCGAGCTCGGGCAGGACGCCGCGCGGCGACGCGTCGGCCACGAAGGGAGCGGCCAGCGCCGGCCGCTCACCCACCAGCTCGGCGTCGGTGAGCCCCAGCACCGCGGCCGGCCCGGTCAGCTCGAGGATCTCCTGCAGCTCGCGCTTCGCCAGCGTCGGCGACAGCACCTGCGGCACGGCGCCGACGAACCAGGTCGCGAAGACCGCGACGAGGGCGTCGCAGGAGTTGTGCATCACCGTGCTGACGTAGTCGCCGTGCCGGACACCCGCCTCGACGAGCCGCAGCCCGAGGTCGTAGGCGCGGGCGAACAGCTCGGCCCGGGTCAGCGACTCGTCCCCGCAGGTGACGGCGGGCGCCTCGGGCGCGGCCTGCGCGAGCGCCTCGAGGGTCACGCCGAACGTGGTGCCCTCGACGGCGGGGTCGCGCGCGAAGCGCCGGACGTCCAGGTCGAGCTCGAGGGTCACGTGACGGGCCTAACAACTCGAGGGAAAGCGTGGTTGACTCCCTGATCTTGGCGGCGCAGCAGGCCTGACACCACGTAAGGTGTCTCCGATCCTCGACACCAGGCTTTGTGAGGTTCCACTGAAAGACTCGGGGCAGGTGACAGCGCCGTCCGAGGCCGGTGAGCAGGACTGGCTCGGCTTCCGACGCGACCTGTCGCGGCGGGTCCGC
>DATJGA010000208.1:0-5423 GCA_035495395.1 Mycobacteriales bacterium
GTGGCTGTACGCCGAAGGCTAGCCTCTCGTCATGCCCCGGTGGACAGGTGACTGGCTCTCAGGCCCGCAGCACACCCTGCGGGAGCTGCGTGCCCCCGAGACGTGGCAGGGGGAGCGGCTCGGTCTGCCCCGCGAGGGGACGGGCAGCGTCGCCTCGTTCAGCGCCCGCGCCGCCGCCTTCGCGGTCGACGTCCTGCTCGCCGGCGTGGTCTCCGGGATGATCAACGCCTTCGTGACCGACCCCACGGGCACGCAGCGCCAGGTCGCGGCGTACGCCGTCCTGGGGCTCGAGCACGTGCTGCTCGTCGCGCTCACCGGCCAGACCGTGGGCATGCGGCTGATGAGCCTGCGGGTGGTCCGCCTCGCCGACCGGGACCGGCCCGCGCCGGGGCTGGTGACCGCCCTGCTGCGCACCGTGCCCCTGCTGCTCACCGCTGGGCTGGCGGCGTTCTTCGGCCGGGACGGCCGGGGCCTGCACGACATGCTCGCCGGCTCGGCCGTCGTCCGCGCCTGACGGTCAGCGGACCTTGCCGCGAGGGACGCGGGTGGGCATCGGGCCCTTGGGGATCGGCATCGCGCCGGACGCGGCGCGCATCGCCTTGAGCCGGCCGTCGAGCTGGTTGACGATCGCCGGCTTGATGTTGCGCGGCAGCTTGAGGAAGTGCCGCTCGAGCTCGCGCAGCGACACCTGGCCCTCGCCGTCACCGATGACCACGTCGTAGATCGGGGTGTCGCCGACGATCCGCGCGAGCACCCGCTTCTCGTTGACGACCAGGCCGCGGAGCCGGTTCGGGTTGCCCTCGCCGACGAGGATCACGCCCGGGCGGCCGAGCACGCGGTGGACCATGTCCTGCTCGCGGTTGAACTGCACGGCCGGGGTCACCCGCCAGTTGCCGCGCATGTTCTGCAGCACCGCCGCGGCGGCACCTGCCTGCCCCTCGACCTGGCGGTACGCCGTGCGCTGCACCCGACGCCCGAACACGAAGGCCGTCAGGACGGCGGCGAGCAGCACGCCGAGGATCGAGAAGTAGATCGGGTGCCCCAGGACCACGCCGAGGGCGACCGCCACGACGAGGGTGATGACGAAGACGCCGATCACCAGCGGCAGCATCTTCGGGTCGGCCTTGCGCGTCATCGAGAACGCGAGCTTGACCTGCGCCCACTTCTCCCTGCGGGAGGGGCCGGCCTTCGCCGCCTTCTTCTTCTTGCGTCGTCCCAGGAGTGCCATGGGCCGGAAGCCTAGTTGTCGCGTGCTGCGCGCCGGGCGGCCCGCGCCTCGCGCTCCTGCGCGTCGTTCGCCTCGGCCTCCTCGAGGGTCGGCGCCGTGCCGCCCATCGAGCGGGGCAGCCACCACGTGTCGTCCTCACCACGCGGCTTCCCGCCGTACGTGCTCTGGGCCTCGGTGAGCAGCTTCTGCATGCGCTGCTTGAGCTCCTCGGTGGCCGCGGTCGGGTCGCCGACGGGCGTGTACGGCTCGCCGAGGACCACCCGGATCTCGGTGCCGCGGCGCAGGTCCTTCGACCGGTTCTTGGTCCAGACGCGCTGGCTGCCCCACACCACCGCAGGCAGGACCGGTACGGCGGCCTCCTGGGCCATCCGGACCGCACCGCTCTTGAAGTGCTTGAGCTCGAAGCTCTGCGAGATGGTCGCCTCGGGGAAGACCCCCACCAGCTCGCCGGAGCGCAGCGCCTCGACGGCCGCCCGGTAGCTGTCGGCCCCGGCCTCGCGGTCGACGGGGATGTGCTTCATGCCGCGCATGAGGGGGCCGCTGACCTTGTGGTCGAAGACCTCCTTCTTGGCCATGAAGCGCACCATCCGCTTCTTGGGCCGGAAGGCGTACCCGACGAGGGCGAAGTCGAGGTACCCGACGTGGTTCATCGCGACGACGGCGCCGCCTCGCTCGGGCACGTGCTCGGCGCCGGTGACGTGGAAGCGCAGCCCCAGGGCGGCGAACAGGCCCCGTGCGACCCCGATGACAGGGCGGTAGACGGGTTCGGCCATGCCCCGCACGCTAGCCCCACGGACGGGGGCCGGGGTCAGGAGGTGCGGACGCTGGTCCGCAGCGAGCGGGTCACGGCGGCGGTCATCGCGTGCTCGGCCTCGCGGCGGTTGCGCGCGAAGGCGGCGTCGGCGGACATGGCCGACCAGGCGTTGCGGCGGGCGGAGCGCTGGCCCCCGTGCGGGAGCACGGTGAGGGCGAGGCCCTGCAGCTGGGTGGCGGTGCGGGCGAGAGCGGTGAGCGAGGGGAACGTCACGGCAGCCTCCTGAGAGTCCTTTCCAGCGTGACCGCGGCGTGTAACGGTCAGATGACCCGGGCGTGAAGAGCCCGGGTCGATCACCGCACCGATCGGGGCGGCAGAGGGGTGTTCAGCTCCGGGCGACCAGAGCCTGTCGGTACAGCCGGCCCGCTCTGTAGGAGCTGCGTACCAACGGCCCAGAGAGTACCCCGGCGAAGCCGACGCTCAAGGCCTCCGCCTCGAGCTCGACGAACTCCTCCGGGGTCACCCAGCGCTCGATCGGGTGGTGCCGCACGCTCGGACGGAGGTACTGGGTGATCGTCAGCAGCTCGCAACCGGCCTCGTGGAGCTCCCGGAGTGTGGCGGAGATCTCCTCCCGGGTCTCGCCCATGCCGAGGATGAGGTTCGACTTGGTGACCAGGCCGGCGGCCCGGGCCTGGGTGAGGACCGACAGCGACCGCTCGTAGCGGAACCCGGGGCGGATGCGCCGGAAGACCCGCGGCACCGTCTCGACGTTGTGGGCCAGCACCTCGGGCCGGCTGCCGAACACCTCGGCGAGCTGGTCGGGCTTGGCGTCGAAGTCGGGGATGAGCAGCTCGACCCCGATCCCGGGCACCGCCTCGTGCACGAGGCGGACCGTCTCGGCGTACAGCCAGGCCCCGCCGTCCGGCAGGTCGTCGCGCGCGACGCCGGTGATCGTGGCGTACCGCAGGCCCATCGTCGCGACCGACTCCGCGACGCGGCGCGGCTCGTCGGTGTCGTACTCAGCGGGCTTGCCCGTGTCGATGTTGCAGAAGTCGCAGCGGCGGGTGCACTGGTCGCCGCCGATGAGGAACGTCGCCTCGCGGTCCTCCCAGCACTCGTAGATGTTGGGGCAGGCGGCTTCCTCGCAGACGGTGTGCAGGCCCTCGGCGCGCACCAGCGACTTCAGCGCGGTGTACTCCGGCCCCATCACCGCGCGGGTCTTGATCCACGACGGCTTCTTCTCGATCGGCGTGGCGGCGTTGCGCACCTCGAGGCGCAGCATCTTCCGGCCGTCAGGAGCGATCGTCACGCCTCTAGGGTATGCCGCGTGCGCATGCTCTACCTCCGGGTCTCGGACGTTGCCGCTCTCGAGCGCGACCCCGACGTGGCCGCGCAGTGGTTCGCCGACGGGGAGCCGCTCGACCTGGGGCGTGCCTGGCACGGGTTGCACGTGCTGCTGAACGGCTCGGCCTGGGGCGGCAGCCCGCCGCTGTTCGACGCGGTGCTCGGCGGCGTGCCGCTCGGCGACCCCACGTCGTACGAGCCGATCCGGTTCGTCTCGCCCGAGCAGGTCGAGGCCGTCGCCGAGGCGCTGCCCGCCCCCGAGGAGCTGGTGCCCCGCTTCACCCACAAGGCGATGCGGCTCGCCGAGGCCTACCCGGACAGCGCGTGGGACGAGCCCGACGCGCTCACGGCCTTCCTGCTGCCGGCGTACGCGCACCTGGTGCAGCTGTTCACGGACGCCGCCGCGGCGGACGACGCGGTGCTCATCACGCTCGACAGGAGCTGACATGGACGTGCGGGTGTTCACCGAGCCGCAGCAGGGCGCGACGTACGGCGAGCTGCTGCGCGTCGCGCAGGCGGCCGAGCAGCTGGGGTACGACGCGTTCTTCCGCTCCGACCACTACCAGTCCATCGGCGGCGACGGGGGCGTCGGCTCGACCGACGCCTGGGTGACGCTGGCCGGGCTGGCCCGGGAGACCTCGCGGATCCGGCTGGGCACCCTCGTCACCCCGGCGACGTTCCGCCTCCCCGGCCCGCTGGCGATCTCCGTGGCGCAGGTCGACCAGATGTCCGGCGGGCGCGTCGAGCTCGGGCTGGGCACCGGCTGGTACGACGCCGAGCACGCGGCGTACGGGATCCCGTTCCCGCCGCTGGGGGAGCGGTTCGAGCGGCTCGAGGAGCAGCTCCAGGTCGTGAAGGGGCTGTGGGCGGCAGAGGGCCCGTTCTCCTTCAGCGGCAAGCACTACCAGCTCGTGGACAGCCCGGCGCTGCCCAAGCCGGTCCAGCGCCCCGGGCCGCCTGTCGTCATGGGCGGCTTCGGCGCCAAGCGCACCCCGCGGCTCGCAGCGACGTACGCCGACGAGTACAACGTCCCGATGCACTCGCTGGCCGACACGACGGTGGCGTTCGAGCGGGTGCGGGCCGCCTGCGCCGTGACCGGTCGCGACCTCGTGCTCAGCGCGGCGCAGACCATCGCGGTCGGCCGTGACGACGCCGAGGTCGCCCGTCGGGCGGAGGCCATCGGCGTGACCCCCCAGCACGCGCGCGAGCACGGGCTGGGGGGCACGGTCGCCGAGGTGGTCGACAAGGCCGGGCGGTTCGCCGAGGCGGGTGCGACCCGCCTCTACCTGCAGACCTTCGACCTGTCAGACCTCGACCACCTGGAGCTGTTCGCCCAGGCGGTCGTGCCGCAGCTGCCTAGTTGACGGTGACGGGGGCGGAGGCGAAGGCCTCCTTGCCCTGGGCGTCCTGCAGCACGACGTAGAACGTGCCGCTGGTCAGGGTGGCGTCGTTGAGGTGGTGGTTGCCGTTTCCCTGGCCGTTGGTGGTGAGAGCGCCCTCGGGCAGGCAGTTGCCGTCGCCGTCGACGATCCAGACCGTGTAGGCGCTGTTGGCGGCGCCGCTCTTGAGGGAGACCTCGCCGTTCACGAAGCGGGCGTTGCCCGGCTGGCCGGGGGCGTTGACGATCGCGAAGCCGTTCGTGCCGGCGCCGCTGCCCGCGACGCACTGGTTGTTGTTGTCCCCGGCCTGCGGGGACAGGCCACTGCGGGCCGCGCCGTTCCCGCCGGCGAGGGCGCCGGTCGCGGCAGCGGTCGAGAGGGCGAGAGCGGCGACGACGCCGCCCAGGAGGGTCTTGCGCACGGGAGTGCCTCCAGGAAAGGGGGGTCTTCCGCCCAGGACAGGCGGCTCCCTGCGGGGCTACCCGTTATGCAGGGGTTCGAAACAAATGCCCGAGTTCACCGGTTCATGAAGGCGTCCTGGGCCACGGCGATGGCCCCGGCGACCCGCCAGTCGAACGCGTCGTCCTGCACCTGCACCTGGTAGACGTCGCGCAGCTGCATCTTCCGGTCGATGGTGATGAGCACCTGCCCGCGGTCGAGCACGTCGAACTGCACCGCGAACAGCGGGATGTCCACGAACCGGCGGAACAGCGCCTTC
>DATJGA010000209.1:0-2888 GCA_035495395.1 Mycobacteriales bacterium
GCCTGGCCACCCGCTGGACCCGGATGTGCTTCTGCGGGCAGGAGACCGGCCAGGGGCCGGTGTCGAAGGCCGCGACGCCGGGGCTGCCGCTGTTCACCGGGTCGGAGGAGGGCCGCGGCCCGCTCTACGACCTCACCCACACGCCGTTCGAGGGCGACGCGAGCCCGGTCGACGACCCGCAGGACCCCGCGCAGGGGCACAAGGTCCCGGTGCCGACCGGCGCCCTCGGCAGCGGCTCGACGCCCAACGCCGTGCCGCTGACCGTCGCCCAGGTCGGCGACCGCCTCGTCGCCACCGTGCCGGGCGAGATGACCGTGGCGATGGGCCGGATGCTCCGGGGCGCGCTGCTGCTGCTCGGGCAGCGGCACGGCATCAAGGCGGTGCAGCTGTCCGGCCTCGCGAACGAGTACCTGTCCTACTTCACGACGCCGGCCGAGTACGACGCGCAGCACTACGAGGGCGGCTCCACGATGTACGGCCGCGAGTCCAGCGTGGCTCTCATGCAGGGCCTGCAGCTGCTCACGAAGGCCCTGCTGTCCGGTGGGCGGGCGGCTCCGCCGTACGCGTCGGACCCGACGAACGGGGTCGCCGCGACAGCCGATCCGTTCGGCACCGGTGCCTCCACGGCGACGGTGAGGAGCCAGCCGACGACGACCCAGCGGCTGGCCCGGGCGACGTTCTCCTGGCAGGGCGCGCCCAAGGGCCTGGACATGCGGCTCGGCCGCGCGTTCGTCTCCGTCGAGCGGGTCGGGCACGGTACGGCGGCCGACGACCTCGGTCTGCAGGTGCTGTGGCGGGTGGACGACAACGGCGTGTACTCCGCCGAGTGGGAGGTCCCTCGCGACGCCCCGCGCGGCAGCTACCGGTTCGTCGTCACCGCCAACCACTACCGGCTCGTCTCGCAGTCGTTCGCGGTGGTGCCGGCGACGACGCTGTCGGTCGTCGGTCGCACGGTGCGGTACCCGGACGCGGTGGTGGACGTCGACCTGACCTGGCGCCCGGTGCTCGCCGACGGCGCGACCCTCGTCGCGCACGACGGCACGGTGGCGCCGGGCGGCGCGCGCGACCGCTACGGCAACTGCAACGGGGCGGCGGCCACCACGTCCGGCACCCGGTCCGGCGCCGACGCCTCGGCCGACCCCGCCGTCTGCGGCTGACGGCGGCGGGTCCGGCTCAAGTAGCCTGACGGCGGTGGGCGACCCGCGTGGTCCCCGGGCCTCCGTAGCTCAGTGGATAGAGCGCCTCCGTCCTAAGGAGGGCGTCGGGAGTTCGATTCTCTCCGGGGGCACAAGCGATTGAGGCGAGGGGCGCGAGCTCGCTCGCGCTCCCGAGCCGGTTGAGCGTGTCGACGGGAGGAACACGTGACGCAGTCGTGACGACGTCGCTCCTGTGGTTCCGCCGCGACCTGCGGCTCGCCGACCACCCCGCGCTGTGCGCAGCGGTCGCGTCGTCGGACCGGGTCGTGCCGCTGTTCGTGCTCGACCCCGCGCTGCTCAGGCCAGCGGGGGCGAACCGCGTCGCGTTCCTCCTCGGCGCTCTCGCCGACCTGCGGCGCCGCACCGGCGGGGCGCTGCGGGTCGTCACCGGCGACCCCGTCGAGGTCGTCCCGCGGCTCGCGCAGGGCATGGACGCGGTGCACGTCAGCAGCGACCACGGCCCGTACGGACGGGCCCGCGACGCCGCCGTCGCGGAGCGGGTGAGCCTCGTCGCGACCGGCTCGCCGTACGGCGTCACACCCGGCCGGCTCGTCAAGGCCGACGGCTCGCCGTACCGGGTGTTCACGCCGTTCCACAAGGCCTGGGTCGCGCACGGGATCCGGAAGCCCGCGACCGAGCCGACCGAGATCCCCTGGTACGACGGGGGGCTGCCCACCGAGGAGCTGCCCGCGGCCGCGCCGACGGCAGCGCTCCCCGAGCCGACCGAGGCCGCCGCGCTGGAGCGCTGGCAGGACTTCCGGGAGAGCAGGCTGAGCCGGTACGACGACACCCGCAACACCGCGGACGGCACCAGCCGGCTCTCGCCGTACCTGAGGTGGGGGCTGCTGCACCCGCGCACGCTGCACGCGGGGCTGGGGCGGAGCGCCGGTGCGCAGGCGTTCGGCCGCGAGCTGGTCTGGCGCGACTTCTACGCCGACGTGCTGTGGCACCAGCCGCGGTCGGCGCGCGAGGACCTCGCTGCGCTGCCCCTGGCGTACGAGGAGCCGGGGCCGTCCTTCGACGCCTGGCGCGAGGGGCGCACCGGCTTCCCCTACGTCGACGCCGGGATGCGGCAGCTGCGGGCGGAGGGCTGGCTGCCGAACCGCACGCGGATGGTGGTCGCGAGCTTCCTCACCAAGGACCTGCACCTGCACTGGTGGCACGGCGCGCGGCACTTCATGGCGCACCTCGTCGACGGCGACCTCGCGAGCAACCAGCACGGCTGGCAGTGGGTCGCCGGCACCGGGACCGACGCCGCGCCGTACCACCGGGTCTTCAACCCGGTGCTCCAGGGCAGGGCGCACGACCCGCACGGGGACTACGTGCGGCGCTGGGTGCCGGAGCTGCGGTCGGTGCCGGACGGCGCGGTCCACGAGCCGTGGACGCTGGCCGACCCGCCGGCCGGCTACCCCGCGCCGGTGGTCGAGCACGCCCGCGAGCGCGCTGACGCGCTCGCGCGCTACGCGGCGGCCCGGGGGGGGTGACCTGCTAGGCGGTGGGAGGTTCGTCCTTGCCGCCGCCCGGCACGAGCTTCTCGACCTGGTCGCCCGCGGCGACGATCTTGTCGCTGTACTTGCCCTTGGTGGCCTTGTCGGCGAGCTCCTCCGCCATGTCGATGCCGGCCTTGATCTGGTCGGCGTGCTCCTCGGCGAGCTCCTTGCCCTTGCCGAGCCCCTTGCCCAGCAGGTCCTT
>DATJGA010000210.1:0-6938 GCA_035495395.1 Mycobacteriales bacterium
ACATCGGCAAGGGCAAGATGATCGAGGCGCCCTACACGGGCGAGGTCGTGCGGGTCTCCTCCGCCGACCGGAGCGACTTCATCGGCGGCACCCGGCCCTGGGCCTAGCCGCTCAGGAGTAGGTCTTCAGGCCGCTCTCGCGGCGCAGCGCCAGCCGGCCCTGCGCGACGAGCAGGTCGAGGTGCGCCCCGGTCTCGAAGACCGCGAGCATCGCGTTGAACGGGTCGAGGTCGGCCACCCGGTGCTCGCGGCGGGTCCAGCGCAGCGCGCTCGCGGCCTCGAAGACCGTCGTGGCCCCGCCCCGGACGGCCCGCTCGGTCTCGTCGAGGCGGCCGTCGTGGTGCGCGAGCAGCGCGTCGACGCGGGCGTGCGCCGACTCGGTGACCGGCCCGTGCGCCGGCAGCAGCATCGCGTCCGGGCGCGACCGCACGACCGCGAGCGAGCGGAGGAACGCCCCCAGGGGGTTCTCGCTGAGGACAGGCTCGAAGCCGATCGACGGGGTGATCGTGGGCAGCACGTGGTCGCCGGCGAACAGCAGCCGCGCGTCGAGGTCGTGGAACACCAGGTGCCCGGCGGTGTGCCCGGGCGTCTCGACGGCGTGCAGGGTGCGGGTGCCGAGGTCGACCGGTCCCTCGGTGAGCCACTCGTCGGGCGACTCCCAGTTGTGCGGGTCGGCCTTCTGCTTCTGGAACCAGGCGTCGATGAGGTCGGCGAGCTCGGTCGCACCGGCCTCGCGCAGCGCCGTCACCTGCCCGTTCAGGGGCGTGCGCTCGACGTCCTGGAGCGCGTCGAGGGTGCGCTTCTCCCCCAGGCCCAGGGCGACGTGGGCGCCCGCGTCCCGCCGTACGTGCACGGCCTGGGTGTAGTGGTCGCGGTGCACGTGCGTGACGAGGAAGCGGCGTACGTCGGGCAGGCCGGCGCCGAGGGACGCGAGCGCCTTCTCGAACAGCTCGCGGGACTCGGGGATGCCCCAGCCGGCGTCGACGCAGACGAGGCCGTCGTCGGTGCTGATGACGTAGACGTTGACGGCGCGCAGGCCGTCGTTCGGCAGCGGCAGCGGCACGCGGTGCACGCCGGGGGCGACCTCGAAGGCGCCAGGGTCCACCCAGGGCAGGTCGGAGGTGCTCGTCACGCCCCTAGCCTCGCAGCACCTTGAACGCGTGCCCCCAGGTGCCCGTCTGCACGCCGATGCGCACCCACGTCATGCACAGCTGCTCGAGCTCGCGGCTGCACTCGATGCCGCCCAGGTCGGCGGCCTCCCAGCCGGTGCTCTGCAGCAGGTCAACGACCGTCGCCTTGGCCGCCGCGTCGTCGCCGGCGAGCATCATCGTCGGCGGTCCGCCGGGCAGGTCGGGGTCGACCATGAGCGCGTTGTTCACCGTGTTGTAGGCCTTCACGACGCGCACCTGCGGCACGGCGCGCTGCACCTGCTCGCCGAGCGAGTCGTCGCCGCGGACGAACAGCTCGGCCCGGCCGCTGCTGAAGTCCAGCGGGTTCGTCGCGTCGACGAGCACCTTGCCGGCGAGGGAGTCCGCGACACCGGTCACCACGTCGACGGCGGCGGTGCCGAGCACCGCGAGGAAGACGAGCTCGGCCCAGTCGGCCACCTCGGCGTACGTGCCGCCGGCGTCACCGCTGCGGTTGCCGACCCTCGTCTCGTGCCCGTGCTTGGCGAGGCCGGCGGCCAGGGCCGGTCCTACCACCCCGGCGCCGAGGACCCCGATCCTCACCTGGCCGCCGCCGCGGCCGTCAGGACGCGCTCGTTGTCGCGCGGGGTGCCGACCGTGACCCGGATGCCCTCGCCGGAGAAGGCCCGCACCAGCACGTCGTGGTCCTCGAAGACCTGGGAGACGCGGTCGGTGTCGGCGCCGGTCGGCAGCCAGACGAAGTTGCCCTGCGTCGGCGGGACGTCCCAGCCCTGGTCGAGCAGCCCCTGCCGGAGCGGGCCGCGCATCGCGACCACCTCGGCCACCTGGGCCATCAGCTGCTCCTGCACCTCCAGGCTCGCCAGCGCGCCCGCCTGCGCCGCGATCGACACCGCGAACGGCAGGTGCACCTGGCGCAGCGCCCCGGCCACGGCCGGGTCGCCGCACAGCGCGTACCCCACCCGCAGGCCGGCCAGCCCGTATGCCTTGGAGAACGTCCGCAGCACCACCAGGTTCGGGTACGACGACAGCAGCCGCGTGCCGTCGACCGCGAGCGGGTCGTCGACGAACTCGGCGTAGGCCTCGTCCACGACGACGAGCACGTCACGCGGGACCGCTTCGAGGAACGCCTTGACCGCGTCGTGCGCGAGCGCCGGGCCGGTGGGGTTGTTGGGGCTGCACAGCAGGACCAGCCGGCTGCGCGGGGTGAGCGCCGCGGCCATCGCGTCGAGGTCGAGGTGCGCGTCCCGCAGCGGCACGGTGAGCGGCGTCGCGCCCGCGATCGTGGTGAGCGTGGGGTAGGCCTCGAAGGAGCGCCAGCCGAAGACGACCTCGTCGCCGGCGTCGCAGGCGATCTCGACGAGCTCCTGCACGAGCTGCACCGAGCCGCAGCCCACGGCGAGGCGGTCGGGGTCGACGCGGTGCTTGGCGGCCAGCGCCTCGGTGAGCCGCAGCGCCGCCGGGTCGGGGTAGCGGTTGCTGTCGGCCACCGCGGCGGCGATCGCCTGCTGCACCTCGGGCAGCAAGGGGTACGGCGTCTCGTTGCTGGCGAGCCGCGACAGGTCCTGGCCGGGGGCCGGCCGGCGGCCGGGACGGTAGGCGCCGAGCTCCTCGAGCACGGGCCGGAGGCGGGGCGTGGTCACGTCCCGGACGCTACTCGTGCGTGGCGCCCTCGTGCGCGAGGTGCGTGGCCTGCTCGAGCTGGAACGTCACGTGCACCGTGCCGAAGTCGGTCATCGCGCAGTCGGTCAGCCGGTCGAGCACCGCCGGTGCGCCACCGCGCTCCCACACCTCGTCGGCGAGCACCACGTGCGCGCTGAGGACGGGCGTGCCGCTGGTGATGGTCCAGGCGTGCAGGTCGTGGCAGGCGATGACGCCGTCCACCGCCTCCAGGTGCCGGCGCACCTCCTCCAGGTCCATCCCGCGGGGCGTCGCCTCGAGCAGCACGTCCACGGCCTCGCGGAGCAGGTGCACCGTGCGGGGGACGATGAGCAGACCGACGAGCAGCGAGGCCACCGGATCGGCGTACCGGGTGCCGGTGAGGGCGATGGCCGCGGCGGCGATCAGGACGCCGACCGCGCCGAGGGCGTCGGAGAGCACCTCGAGGTAGGCGCCCCGCAGGTTGAGGCTGTGCTCCGCGCCGCCGCGCAGGAGCAGCAGGGCGATGCCGTTGGCGAGGAGCGCGAGGCAGCCGAGGACCGCCATCAGACCTGGCTCGCTGGTCCTGGGCTCGGTCAGCCGCCACACCGAGAAGCCGATGACGCCGAGCCCCACGGACAGCAGCAGCACGCCGTTGACGACGGCCGCGAGGATCTCCGCGCGGGCGAACCCGAAGGTCCGCGCCGTGGTCGCCGGCCGCGTCGCGAAGGACGCGGCGAGCAGGGCCAGGCCGACGCCCGCTGCGTCGGAGAGCAGGTGACCGGCGTCGGCGATGAGCGCGAGCGAGCCGGCCGCCAGGCCCCCGACCAGCTCGGCGAGCAGGACGAGGACGAGCAGGCCCAGCACCGCCCGCAGCCGGGGTACCGACGCGGTGAGGTGCGAGTGCGCGTGGTGCTCGCCCATGCCCGCATGCTCTCAGGTCGTGGCACGATCGACCTCGTCCGTCACCGGTTCGAGAGGCAGGTCCGTGAAGCGCCGCTCCGTCGTGCTGCTCCCCCTGCTCCTGCTCCTCACCGCCTCCCCCGCCGGCGCCGCCACCGGCGACCTCGGCCACGACATCAGCTACCCGCAGTGCGTGAGCGGGGGTCCGGCGACGAACGCGCCCACCACGGGCTCGTTCGGCGTCGTGGGGATCAACGGCGGGATCGCGACGTACACCAACCCCTGCTTGCAGGCCCAGCTCACGTGGGCGGACACGCTTGCCCAGCCGCCCATGCTCTACGCGAACAGCGGCAACCCGGGCTCTGCCAGCACCTTCTACTGGCCCACCGCGGGCGCCCGCGACCCGGCGCTCTGCGTCAACCCGACCTCGAACACCGACCCGGGCTGCGCCTACGACTACGGCTGGCACGTCGCTGCGGACGCCGTCGCGAAGGCGTCGGCCCTGACCCAGGGCGCCGCGTTCGTGAAGGGCCTCACCTGGTGGGTCGACGTCGAGATCGCCAACTCGTGGGTGGGCAACGGCCGGACCGACGCGGCGGACGTCCAGGGGATGGTCGACGGGCTGCGCAGCGCTGGTGTGGCCGAGGTCGGGGTCTACGCCAACGGCAACGACTGGCCGGCCGTCACCGGCGACGCCGGGCTAGGGACGTCGGCCTACACCCGTGGCACGAGCGCGGCCTACCGCACCGCCTGGGCCCCGTACTTCGCGCCGAAGTACCCCATCGAGGACGGGCCCGTCTGGTTCGCCGGCCTGAACGACCTCGCCGGCGCCCAGGCCCGCTGCGGGACCACGAGCCTGACGGGAGGCGAGCGGCTGCTGGCGCAGTACGACGACCCGGACAGCGCGTACGACGGGGACTACCGGTGCGCGGACCGGGACCTCACGGCACCGACCGCCTCGCTCACGGCACCGACCGCCCTGCTCGTCACGACGGGGACGACCAAGGTCGCCTGGACCGCGAGCGACGCCGGGGGCTCCGGCCTCGCCAGCTACGACCTGCGACGCGCGAACGCGCCGTACAACGGCGGGCTCGGCTCCTGGGCCTACACCCGGCGGCTGCTCGGGACGTCGACGACCGTCACCAGCCCGTCCCGCGGCTACACCTCCTGCTGGTACGTCCAGAGCCGCGACGCGGCGGGCAACGTGTCGGCGCTCAGCAACCGGCGCTGCGTCATCCAGCCGCTCGACGACCGCGACCTGGCCGGCAGCTCGGGCTGGACGCGCACCACCGGGGCGACCGCCTGGTACGCCGGCTCCTTCAGCACCGCCACCAGGCTCGGGGCGACGCTGTCGAAGACCGGCGTGCGGACCTCCCGGCTCCAGGTCCTCGCCTACCGCTGCCCCACGTGCGGCGCGGTGACCGTGCTGCTGAACGGCACGGTGCTGAAGACGATCTCGCTGGCCTCGTCGGCGACCGGTCGGGCCTGGTTCGCGCTCCCCGGCTTCAGCCTGCGCACGACGACGGTCACCCTCCGGGTCGCCTCGTCCGGCAAGGCGGTCCGGGTCGACGCCCTCGCCACCAGCGGCGTGGTCTAGTCCCCGCTCGTCCGCGGGCGGGCGGCGAGCAGGGCGTGCACGCGGGCGTGCTCGTCGGGGGTGGCGCGGGCACCTGCCCGGCACAGCCGGCGCAGCGCCTCCGACAGCGGGTCGACCACGCCTGCCTTGGCGAGCCAGGACGCGCGGGTCGCGGCGCTGGAGGGCCGCAGCGCGGGTGACTCGTCGAAGGCCAGCACGTCGATGCCCGAGTGGTAGTCGACCGACCAGACGGTGCTCTTGCCCATCCAGTACGCCGCCGACGTGGCCCCGCGCTGCGGCTGGAACCAGCCGATCTGGCGGATCTTGCCCGTGCGCGGGTTCACCGACAGGAAGCGGGTGCCGTGCTCGTACCAGCCCGCGGCGACGAGGATGCTGCCGTCCGCGCCGTCGCGCTGGCTGAACCAGTGCCCGGAGCAGCCCATCGCGTTGACGGCCGCGTCGGCGTCCCCGACGTCGCCGCTCACCGGCCGCAGCACGTCGAGCTGCCGCATCCGCACGTGCCGGTCGAAGCCGGCCAGGCTCCAGGTGGAGAAGGCGCCGCTGCCGCTGTCGCACCGGCCCTGCCAGTTGGTCTCGCCCTCGCCGAGCAGCAGCTCGCCGTCGCGCAGCGGGCCGCTGTTCGACGCGCCCTTAGGGCGAGGCTTCCAGCGGTCCGCCCGAGGCCGGATGTTGTTGTGCTGGTAGGCCGTGTTCCTGGTGATCTCGCCCGTCGTCAGCACCGTGAGGTGGAACGGGTCGGGGGTCTCCTTGAACATGACCAGCGGCATGGTGTCCGAGACCCAGTAGCCCGCGGCGTCCTGGTGCAGGTTGTGCCCGCCGCCCGGGGCGCCCGTCAGCTCGCCCCACGACCGGTCGCTGGGGAGCTGGACCGGCGCCGAGCGGTCACGCAGGTCGAAGGTCTGCCCCTCGGACCCGAACGCGTAGTCGCAGTGCGGGTCGGCGCACTCGGCGGTGTGCGCCCCACCGAGCGGCAGCACGCCGGTGAGCGTCGGGTCGGTCGGGTCGCTCACGTCGACGACGTCGAGGTAGAAGGTGCTCATGAACTCGGTGAGGATGGCGGTGGAGCCGTCCCGCGACACCGCGATGTCCTCGTTCTCCCAGTTGTAGATCGGGAGGTGCCCCAGCAGCAGTGGCTGCCGCGGGTCGGTGGCGTCGTAGATGGACAGGCCGGCCGCGCCGCTGACGAAGGCGCGCACCTGCGCACCGACCTTGACCACCCGCATCGACACGCCCACGCCCTCGAGCGGGATGGTGCCGAGGTGCCGGACGTTGGCCGAGGTGACCGTCGTACCGGGGACGTCGGGGACCATCGGGCTGACGGGGACGACCGGGTTCGCCGAGGCGGCACCCCCGACGAGGAGGACGGCGCAGGACGCGAGGGCGATCAGGGGGCGGCGCACGGCCCTGGCTTCGACGGGCCGAGGCGGGCTCCTGCTTCCCCTGGGCGCACGTTCGGGCCAGGATCGTCGACGTGGGCAAGGTGGTCGTGAACCGGGCGATGTCCCTCGACGGCTTCATCGCCGCCCCCGGGCACGTCATGGACTTCGGCGGCGCTCGGCCGGTCGCCGACTTCGTCGACCCGGGTGACTTCGCGGCCGTGGCGGCCGCGACGGGCGCGATGCTCGTCGGCCGCCGCACCTGGGAGGTCGGCGACCG
>DATJGA010000211.1:0-2478 GCA_035495395.1 Mycobacteriales bacterium
GTCGACCAGGGCGTGAACACCTTCAGCGGTCCGATGCTCATCAGCCCGGACGGCAAGGACATGTACGTCATGTACTCGATCTCCGACGCCAAGTCGAACCTCACGACGCCCACCTCGCCGGCGTTCGGGCCGACCCGCGGCATCGTCGTGGCCCACAAGGGCCCGGAGGAGACGACCTTCACGAACAAGTACGCCGTGGCCAACGACGGGGCGTCGACGAGCGGTGCCATCTTCCCGTGGGGCGCGGTCGACAAGGCCGGCAACGTCTACGTCCTCTACAACTCGGACAAGGGCGCCCCGGCCGGGCACTACCACACGTACTACGTGTACTCGAAGGACAAGGCGAAGACCTGGAGCAAGCCCATCAAGGTCGACGACGTGCCGATGGGTGTCGGCGCGCAGGTCTACGCCACCGGTGACGCGGGTGCGCCCGGCGTGCTCGACATCGCCTGGTACGGCCACCGCGGCCCGGGCACCAACGACGGGGCCGCCAACGTCTGGAGCCTGCAGTTCGCGCAGGTCCGCGCGGCGAACACCGCCCACCCGAGCATCCAGCGCGCCGAGGTCGCCAAGGGCGACCCGCTGCACCACGGCTCGATCTCCCTGGGCGGTCTCATCGGACAGCTCGAGGGCGGCGACCGGTCGCTGCTCGACTTCTTCGAGCTGCAGATCGGCAAGGACGGGATGGCGCAGATCGCCTACGCCGACAACTACGGCGACTTCGAGGACGGCAAGAAGGGCCACGTGATCTGGGCCAAGCAGACGACGGGGCGCTCGGCGTACCAGCCGTAAAGCACCTGACAGCACGACGGCGCCGGGCCTAGCCTGGCGCCGTCGCTGCGTTCCAGGGAGGAGGTGGGTCGTCATGACGGCCCTTGCGCTCGCTCGCGCCCACCTCACCGGGGCAGCCCAGTAGCCGGCTGCCCTCCTCCTGGAAGGCTCCTGCGTTGGAGTTCCCCGACGTCGCGGACGGACTCGTCCCGGCCCTGCTCACCCGCGTCGACCGCTCTGCGTACGACGTGCTCACGCCAGGCGGCGCGCTCCGCGTGCCCGCACTCCCACCACCGCCCGACCCGCGCGACGCCCCGACCGTCGGCGACTGGCTGGCGCTCGCGCCGGTCGGGCTCGCCGTCGAGGAGGTGCTCCCGCGCAGCTCGCTGCTCGTGCGCGGCACCGCCCGGGGGACGTCGGTCGGGCAGCCGCTGGCGGCCAACGTCGACCACGTGCTCGTGTGCCTCGGCCTGTCCGGCCCGCTTCCCCTGCGCCGGCTCGAGCGGCTGCTGACCCTCGCCTGGGAGAGCGGCGCGGTGCCCGTGGTCGTGCTCACCAAGTCCGACCTCTGCGCCGACGTCGAGGCGGCGGTGCGCGAGGTGGCGCCGCACGCCCCCGGCTGCGACGTCGTCGCGGTCTCGGCGGCCACGGGCGACCTGGCCGGCCTGGCGCCGTACGCCTCCTCGACGCTCGTGCTGCTCGGTGCGTCGGGCGCCGGGAAGTCGACCGTGGTCAACGCCCTCATGGGCGCCGCGGTCATGGCGGTGAACGGCATCCGCGACGCCGACGGGAAGGGCCGGCACACCACCTCGCACCGGGAGCTGCTGCTGCTGCCGACCGGCGGGGTCGTCATCGACACCCCCGGGCTGCGCGGGGTCGCGCTGCACGCCGCGGACGACGGGCTGGCGCTGGCCTTCTCCGACGTCGAGGACCTCGCCTCGGCGTGCAAGTTCGCCGACTGCGCGCACGTCGGCGAGCCCGGGTGCGCGGTGCTCGCCTCGGTCGAGGGCGGCGACCTCGGCCAGGACCGCGTCGACGCCTGGCGCAAGCTGCAGCGCGAGCTCGCCTTCCAGGCCCGGCGCACCGACGCGCGGTTGCGGTCGGAGGAGTCGAAGAGGTGGAAGGCCATCTCGAAGGCGCAGCGCGCGCACTACCGGGGTCGGCCTTGAGCGGACGCCGGGACCCCGGCGTCCGCTGTCACCTGAGGGGTGCAGGATGGCAGCGACCGACTCATCGCACGAGGAGGCACGGATGCTCAACCTGAACAGCGTGATGATCAGCTCGGAGGACCCCGGTCCGCTGGTCGAGTTCTACTCGAAGGTGTTCGGCGAGCCCGGGTGGACCGGTGGGGACTTCACCGGGTGGAAGGCGGGCAGCGGCTACGTGATGGTCGGGCCGCACTCCGACGTCAAGGGCCGCAACGAGATGCCCGGCCGGTTCATGTTCTTCCTCGAGACGCCCGACGTGCAGGCCGAGTTCGAGCGGCTCAAGGGGCTCGGTGTCCAGGTGCAGCAGGAGCCGTACCAGCCCGGGGAGAACCCGGACGGGTGGCTGGCGACGCTCGTCGACCCGGACGGCAACTACTTCCAGCTCGCGTCGCCCATGCCGGAGATGTAGCAGCAGGATGCCGACAGGTGAGCAGGTCCGCGCGGCGCAGCGGGCGACGTGGGCGGGCCTGTCCACGAGCTGGGAGAAGTGGGACGCGGT
>DATJGA010000212.1:0-2725 GCA_035495395.1 Mycobacteriales bacterium
GACCGGCATCCGCGGCGTCGGCCGGCTCGACTTCCTGCTCGTCGGCAAGAAGCTGCACGTCAACGAGATCAACACCATCCCCGGCTCGATGGGGCTGTACCTCTGGCCGGCCGAGACCAAGGCCGCCGAGATGCTGCTCGCCGCGGTCGAGGAGGCGCGGCGGTCGGTGCACGCCGTACCCGCGCCGTTCGAGCCCGGGGCCGCGCTGCGCGCCGCCGGCGGGATGGCGGGCAAGCTCGGCCAGATCGGCAGCGCCGGCTAGTCGCGCACGCGCACCCACACGTCGCGGAACGGCACCTCCTGCAGCACCTTCAGCCGCGGGTCCGGTACGGCGAGCAGCCGGCCCGTGACGAGCTCCTGCAGGTGGGCGAGCCGCCGGTCGGCGAGCACCGCGTCCACCGCGGTGCGGTCGCCGCCGACCACGAGCGCGTCGAGGTCCCGGCCGAGCAGCACCTTGGCCGCGTCGTCCGCCGCGGCCGCGTGCGCGACCACCGCCTGGCCGGCGCGCCGCCGGGCGAACCGCTGCTGCGACCAGCCGCCGGCGGCCGAGCGGCCCTGGACGTTGCGCGACCCGACCTTCGAGGCGACCAGCCGGGAGCCCGCGAAGACGCCGGCGGCGTGGCCGCCCAACCGGACGAGCAGCACGCCGACCGTCCGCTCGGTGAGCACGTGCTCCACCAGGCCCCCGGTGAGCGGCGGGAACGGGACCTCGACGGTCGCGACGGCGCCGTCCGCGGCGGTGAGCTGCACCGCCTCGGCCCCGGTCTCGACCGTCACGTCCCCGTGCCGCTCGGCGAACCCCGCCAGCCAGCGCTCCAGCCGGTCGGGGGCGACGGTCACCCACCGCCCCCCGCCGGCCGCCGGCCGCGCGCTCACGCCAGCGGCGGTGCGTGCCGGAAGAGCGGGATCCCGCCCTGCTGCCGGGTGATGCGGCCCTCGGAGGTGTGCGTGTTGGACGCCACCAGGGTCGAGGTCACGCACTTGCCGGTGCAGCCGTCGGCCCAGCCGATGAGCACCCGGCCCTGCCGGTCCACCGTGACGTCCATGAAGTCGAGCAGGTTGCGGTCGCCCCCGCTGCAGCCCGTGCCGCCCATGCAGATGCGGCCGCGCTGCACCGGGTCCTTGCCGGTCACGTCGACGGTCCGCCAGCTGACCCCGCGGTCGGCGGTGCTGGCGACGTACAGGTGGTACTCCGCGCCCTCGTACCGGGTGCGGGTCTCGTTCTTGCCGTAGTTGGCGTTCTGCCCCCGGCCCTCGGTCGTCGAGGCGAGGAACGCGACGGCCGCGCGGTCGCCATCCCCGGCGACGCCGACCGGGAACACCGCGTTGTGCAGGCCCAGCCGGGCGCCCACGTTGGTGATGCGGCTCCAGGTCTGGCCCCGGTCGCGGCTGACCGCGACCGTCGGGTCGCCGGCCGCGTTGCTGTAGCTGAAGTAGACGGTGCCGTCGCGGCCGACGGCCACCGACGGGTCGCCCTCACCGCCGCGCGCGCCGGGGACGCGGCGCACCGTCCAGGTCAGGCCGGCGTCGGTCGAGACCGCCATGGCGGGGGCGCCGCCGCAGTCGGAGTTCGGCACGTACACCGTGCCGTCCGGCGCCACCTTGACGTGCCCGTGCAGCCCCCCGCAGTCGGCGAGGGTGTACATCGGGACGCCGGCGCCGAAGGTGAGGCCGCCGGTGTCGGACCGCGCGCAGAAGGCCGTCGCGATGTCCTGCGAGCAGTAGTAGACGGCGTGCGGGTAGCTCGTGAGGGGCCGCACGGACGACTCGACCGGGTACGGCCCGCCGCCGACCGTCTGGTGGTCGGCCCCGGCCGGCAGCCCGCTGCCCTGGCTGGGCGTCCACGTCGCGCCGTCGTCGTCGCTGTACGCCATGGCGCTGCCCACCAGCGTGAGCTGCGAGACGAACAGCCGCCCGGTGGCGCTGTCGAGGTAGGCGATGGGGTCGAGCGAGACGTACTGCGTCTCCGCACCGCTCGTGTCGCGCCAGGTCGAGCGCCCGCCCTTCCCGAAGGTCACGCGGTCGGTCTCCAGACCGGCCTGCAGGAACGTCGCGCCCGTCCTCCAGCTCACGCCGATCGAGGGCTCGCCGGCGTCGCCGGCTGCGCCCTTCTGCGCGTACGTCGTGTACTGCGCACCGCCGGGCTGCTGGGCGCCGACCGCCGGGAGGGTGAGGGCGAGGGCCGCGACGGCGACTCCCACGAGCACAGGGGTACGGCGGCGCAACGGTGCTCCTGACGGTCGGTCACGGGCGGGGGTGGGCTGGTGGCCCGACCCGGGTGCAGGGCACCGGGGGTTCCCGTCTGGGTTCGACGTACGGCGGGGCAGTCCTGCTAGCGGACGGTGACCCGTCGGAACGGCTCGGCCAGCCGGCCCTCCGGGAGCCCCGCGGCGCCGGCCTGGTTCGTGGCCCAGCCGTGCAGCAGGTCCTCCAGGTCCTCCATGTGCGCCGTCTGGCTCACGTGCCGGCGCAGCGCGGCGACCTTCTTGTCGAACACGTCGGTGATGTCCACCCAGTGGTTGGGGGTGGGCCCGCCCATGACCCACAGGTCGTGCACGGTCCACGCCTCCAGGCCCTCCTCCTCGAGCAGCGAGGTGTGCGTGAACGGGTTGCGGGCGTCGGGGTAGACGGCGGCGAGCGAGGCCTCCCCGGCCGCCCGGTGGTCCGGGTGCGACGCGGGCAGCCGGTCCCAGCTGATCTCCGGGCTCTGGATGAGCACCCGCTC
>DATJGA010000213.1:0-13873 GCA_035495395.1 Mycobacteriales bacterium
CGAGCTCGTCCCCGGTGCTGACCACCACGACCCGCGGGCGCGGTCGCACCAGCAGCCGGGCGCGGCCGACCGCCGCCGCCAGGCCGACCTGCGCCGCCCCGAGGTGGCTGCCCGCGGCGAGCACGACCTCACCGGGCTGGACGTCCTCGCCGGCCCGGCGCACGTGCTGGCCGGGGACCGGCACGCGGTCGATGCGCACCTGCGCGAGGCCGCCGTCGGTGTGCTCGACCGGGACGACGGCGTCGGCCCCGGGAGGCAGCATCGCGCCGGTCATGATGCGGACGGACAGCCCGGGCTGCACGGAGAGCGGGGAGGCCGGGCCGGCCGCGACGTCGCCGACGACCGGCAGCACGCACGGCACGTGCTGCACGTCCGCGGTGCGCACGGCGTACCCGTCCATGGCGCTGTTGTCGAAGCCGGGCAGCGGCCCGGGCGCGACGACGTCCTCGGCGAGGACGCAGCCGTGCGCGTCGAGCAGCCCCACCTCGAGCGGCGCGAGGGGCTGGACGACCTGCAGCACCTCGGCGAGGTGCTCGTCGAAGGACCTCACTGCTCCGGCAGCCACTCGCGCAGCCAGGACAGCAGCTCGGGGCCGAGGTCCTCGCGCTCGGCGGCCAGCCTGATGACCGTCTTGAGGTAGTCGAGCCGGTCGCCGGTGTCGTAGCGCCGGCCGCGGAAGACCACCCCGTGCACCGGCTCGGTGCGGGTGAGCTCCTGCAGCGCGTCGGTGAGCTGGATCTCCCCGCCGCGCCCGGGTCGGGTGCGGCGCAGCACGTCGAAGACCGTCGGGGACAGGACGTACCGGCCGATGATGGCGAGGTCGCTCGGCGCCTCGTCCGCCGGCGGCTTCTCCACCAGGCCGGTGATGCGCACGACGTCGCCCTCGCCCTCGACCGCGACGCAGCCGTACAGGCTGATCTGGTCCTTCGGCACCTGCATGAGCGCGACGACGCTGCCGCCCTCGCGCTTCTGGACGTCGATCATCGTCGACAGCAGCGGGTCGCGCGGGTCGACGAGGTCGTCGCCGAGCAGCACCGCGAACGGCTCGTGCCCGACGTGCCCCTCGGCGACGAGCACCGCGTGGCCCAGGCCGCGCGGGTCGCCCTGCCGCACGTAGTGCACCTGCGCCAGGTCGGTGGCGTGCCGCACCGCCGCGAGCTTGTCGACCTCGCCCTTGGCCTCGAGCGCGTGCTCGAGCTCCACCGACCGGTCGAAGTGGTCCTCCAGCGGGCGCTTGCCCCGGCCGGTGATGACGAGGACGTCGGTGAGGCCGGCCGCGACGGCCTCCTCCACGACGTACTGGATCGCCGGGGTGTCGACGACGGGGAGCATCTCCTTGGGCACGGCCTTGGTCGCCGGCAGGAAGCGCGTCCCCAGGCCCGCGGCGGGGATGACCGCCTTGTGGATCGCCATGGGAGGCAACCTATCGGGCGGCCTCGCCGGTCGAGACGCGCCAGGTGTCGCGGCCCGCGTGCTTGGCCTCGTAGAGCGCGGCGTCCGCGCAGGCGAGCAGCGAGCTGGCGGTGCTGCCGTGGCGCGGGAACACCGCGACGCCGACCGACACGGTGAGCCGGATCGGCGGCTGACCGGAGTCGCCGAACGGCTTGCGGCGGATGGCGGCGCACAGCCGCTCGGCCGCCTGCCGCGCCCCGGTCTCGTCGGTCTCCGGCAGGACGACGACGATCTCCTCGCCGCCGTACCGGGCGATGGTGTCGACGTCGCGGGCCTCGGCCCGGATCCGGCCGGCGAGCTCGATGAGCACCGCGTCGCCGCGCTGGTGGCCGAAGCTGTCGTTGACGTCCTTGAAGTGGTCGAGGTCGAGCATGAGCAGCGCCAGCGGCCGGTCGAACCGGGCGGCGCGCTCGATCTCCTTGGTGACGGTCATCGTGAAGTAGCGGTAGTTCCAGAGACCGGTCATGCCGTCGGTGATGGACAGCCGCTGCGCCTCCTCGTGCAGCAGCACGTTGTCGACGGCGACCGTCGCCTGCGCGGCGAACGTGCGGATCGTCGCGACGTCGCTGTCGTCGAAGCCGGTGGGCAGCGCCGACCCGTAGAGGTCGAGCACCCCGATGACCGTGCCCGACGACTTCAGCGGTACGGCGATGCAGCTCGTCCCGGTCGGCTCGCCGATGGCCGGCCACAGCTCGCCGGGTCCGTGCCCGACCCGACCGCGCACCGGCTCCCCGCGGAGGGCGACGGCGCCGCTCACGCCGTCGCCGATGGCGACCCGCAGGTCCAGCGGGACGTCCAGGCCCTCGGCGGCCGCGACGACGAGCTGGTCGCGGCCCGGCGACAGCAGCATGACCATGCCGCCGCTGGCCCGGGCCGAGGCCATCGCCGACTCGAGGACCACGTGCAGGATGCGGTCGAGGTCGTGGCTGCCGGCGAGGGTCTCCCCCAGCCGGGCCAGCCCGTTCTGCAGCTCGTCGCGGCTCGCCTGCAGCTGCCCGACGTACGTCCGCAGGTCCTGGGTCATCGCGTTGAAGGTGTGCGCCAGCTGGCCGATCTCGTCACCGGAGCGCACCTCGATGACCGTCGACAGGTCGCCGGCCGCGACACGGGAGGCGGCCTCGTTGAGGACCTCGAGCGGGCGGGTGGTCGCGCGGGCGAGCACCACGGCGATGCCGATGGCCGCGACGAGCGCGAGCAGGATCACGAGCACCGCGTCGAGGAGCAGGCCCGGGGTCGCGACGGAGCGCTGCGCCACGACGAGCCCGAACGGCTGGCCGTCGGTGCTGACGAGCCCCGCCGCGACCCACCCGTCGCGCTTCGCCCCCTCGGGGTGCCGGAGCGCGGCGTCGAGCACCCGCCGGGGCACCGCGTGCGTGCTCGCGACGACGCTTCCGCGCGCGTCGACGAGGACCAGCTCGGCGTCGCCGAGGGCGCCGCGGAGCTCGGCGAGCAGGGTGCCCTGCGCGTCGAACGAGGCCTGGGAGGTGCCCACCGACTGCCCGTGCACGTCGAGCAGCGGGACGACCGCGCTGAGGTGCCCGTCCTCGGCCTGCCCGGCGGCGCAGTCGACGGCAGCCGACGGCAGGCTGCCGGTGCTCACGACGACGCGCCCGTCGCGGCCGGTGACGCGGACCCCGTCGGCGAGGCCGCGCTGCACGAGCGAGGAGCCCGCCGCCGCAGCCTCCTTGGCGGTGCCCGAGGTGGCCGCCCGGCCGGCCGCCTCGGCGCCGGCGCGGGCGCGGTCGCAGCCGTCCCGGACCAGCTGGCCGACGAGCCGGGCCGAGGTCGACGCCGCGGCCTGCTGCCGGTGGGCGATCGTGCTGGGGAACGCGCGGGCGACGAGGACCGCACCGACGGCCAGGGGGACGAGCACCACGAGGACGAAGGCGAGGGTCAGCCGCCAGCGCAGGGTCACCCAGAACCCCCCTCAATCACGTGGTGTGATTGTCCCACCATGATCGGTAAACAAAACATGCGCCTTAAGGCTGTAGCCGCCCGGTCGGCGAAGGAGCGCGTGGACCTGTCCGAGGTGCTCGCCGAGCTCCTCGACGGGGCGACCGGTGTGGCCGGGTTCGTCGGGTTCGGGGCCGAGCCGTGCGTGCCGCCGCGCCCCGGCTGGCTGCTCCCCGTCCTGCTCGAGGACGACGACCTCGACTGGGCCCGGTACGACGGGGAGCTGGTGCCGGGGAGGCGGGGGCTGCTCGAGCCGCCCGGCCCCCGGCTCGGGGTGGGGGCCGTGGCGACCTGCGACGTCGTCCTCGTGCCGGCCCTGCGCGTGGACCGCGACGGCAACCGGCTGGGCCGGGGCGGCGGCTCCTACGACCGCGCCCTCGCCCGGGCGACCGGGCTGACCGTGGCGCTCCTGCACGACGACGAGGTGGTCGACGCGGTGCCGCACGAGGCGCACGACGTCCCGGTGCGGGCTGTGGCGACTCTCACGGGTGGGCTGGTCGTGCTGCGCTGAGGCCCTCGGGGAAGGATGTCCGCCGTGACCACCTTCGACGACGTCCTCGCCGCCAACGCCGACTACGCCGCCGCCTTCGAGTCCACCGGACGCCCCGGGCAGGCCGCGCGCGGCCTCGCGGTCGTCACCTGCATGGACTCGCGCATCGACCCGCTCGGGATGCTCGGCCTCGTCAAGGGCGACGCCAAGATCCTGCGCAACGCCGGCGGGCGGGTCACCGACGACGTGCTGCGCACGCTGGTCCTGGCCACCCACCTGCTCGGTGTCGACCGCGTCATGGTGGTCGAGCACACCAACTGCAAGATGGCGTCCGCGACCGACGACGAGGTGCACGCCGCCATCGAGGAGACCTCGGGCATCGACACGCGGTCGCTGGAGTTCCGCACGATGTCCGACCAGCGGGCGGCGCTCGCCCAGGACGTGCAGCGGGTGCGCAGCTCGCCGTACCTCAAGGCCGGCACGGTCGCCGCCGGCTTCATGTACGACGTCGAGACCGGCCGGCTCGAGCTGGTCGTCTAGACCGTCACCCCGAGCGGGATCGAGACACCGAGGCCCCCGCGGGTCTGCCCGCCGTACCTGGCCTTCTCCTTGTCGAGGTCGAGCGGCTTGGGACGCGGGTCGTCGCTGAGCTGCGAGCCGTCGAGCAGGTGCGCGGGGACGAGCCAGACGACCTCGAACTCGAGCCCGTCGGGGTCCTTGCCGTAGAGCGACTTGGTCGTGCCGTGGTCGCTCATGCCGACGAGCGCCCCGGCCTCGGCGAGCCGGCCCAGGTGCTCCTCGAGGTCGTCGAGGGTCTCCACCTCCCAGGCCAGGTGGTACAGCCCGACGGCCCCGCGGCCGGCCGGCGAGGAGGCGGCCTGCGCGCCCACCTCGAAGAGCCCCAGGTCGTGGTCGTTGGTCGACGCGGGCGCCTTGAGGAACGCCGCGCCCGGGAAGCCGGCGACCTGCGTGAAGCCGAACACCTCGCGGTAGAAGGCGGTGGTCCTCGCGACGTCGCGGACGTAGAGGACGGCGTGGTTCAGCCGGTGGACGGCCATGGCGGGCTCCCTTCGAGCGCTCTCACCCTGCCACAACAGTCCTTGCGTGTGCAACTATTCCTCAGAGCAGCCCGGCCGAGCGCGCCTGGTCGAGCGCGGACTGCAGCGAGGTGAGGTAGCCCTCGGACGTGAACGTCGCCCCTGACACGGTGTCCACCTGCGCGCTCTGCGCCTGCAGCACGGCCGCGTCCAGCTGCGGTACGGCGAAGCCGTTGATCTCCTGGTCGCGCGGGTCCTGGGTGGGGTAGACGATCGCGTCGGCGCGGGTGATCCGGTGGTCCTGCACGGTGATCTGCACCTGCACGGGGCCGTACCGGGTGCCGGTGGCAGCCCCGTTGACCGTGGTGCTCGCCGAGGTCCCCGTCGCTCCGGGGGTCGCGACCACGCCCACCGGCGCGCGGCCCGCCACGGTGCCCCCGTGCGTCGCCCCCGCCCGGATCCCGAGCGCGAGCACCACGACGGTCAGCCCGCTCATCACCGCGAGCACCGGCTGCCTCACCTCGTCACCTCCGTCACCACGCGAACCGCTCCAGGTGCACCTGCGGCGCGGGCACGCCGGCCGCCTCGACCGAGGCGACCACCGCGTCCGCCCAGCCCGCGGGGCCGCACACGTAGACGTCGCTGCGCACCAGGTCGGGGGCGAGCCGGCGCAGCACGCCGACCTCGCTCCGGCTCCCGGCACCGGCGGGCAGCCACGACCCGGCGAGGCGCCGTCCGAGCAGGTAGTGGACGGTGACGCCGTTGCGCGCGGCCAGCTCCTCGATCTCGGTGCGCAGCACGAGGTGCCGCGCGGACCGCGCCCGGTAGACCAGCGTCGTCGGCACGCCCTCGAGGTCCTCGAGCAGCGCACGCAGCGGTGTGATCCCGATGCCGCCGGCGATGAGCACCACCCGGTCGGTGACCCGCTGGTCCGCGGTGAGCCGGCCGTACGGGCCCTCCAGCAGCACCTTGGTGCCGACCGGCAGCGTGGCCAGCCGGTGGCTGTCGTCGCCGAGGTCCTTCACGGTGAGCCGCAGCTCGTCCCCCGGTGCGGCCGACAGCGAGTAGGGGTGGCCGCGCGCCCAGCCCGGTCCGTCGAGGAAGCGCCACACGAAGAACTGACCGGGGCGCACCGGCAACCGGTCCAGCGCCCGGCCGCGCACCCGGACGCTCACGACGTCCGCCGCCTCGCGCTGCACCCCCGAGACCACGAGCGCGTGCCGCGCGGTGCGCCACAGCGGCATCCCGATGCGGAAGACCAGCACGGCGCCCGCCGCGAGCAGGTACGCCGTGAGCCAGTACGCGCGGGCAGCCGGTGAGCGGGTGAAGTCGGCGCCGGTCCAGAGCTGGTGCGGGACCGCCAGGCCCACGCCGAGGTAGGCGTAGAGGTGCAGCAGGTGCCAGCGCTCGTACCGCAGCCGCCGTCGTGACAGCCGCACCGACGTCACGACGACGAGCACGAGGAAGCCGGTGCCGAGGGAGGCGAGCAGCATCCCGCGGTAGCTCGTGAGCACGTGCCAGAGCTCGCCGAGCAGGCCGCGGCCGTCAGCGAGCGCGTAGCCGGCGGTGATCAGCCCGATGTGCCCCAGCATGAGCGAGAACGACCAGAACCCGACCAGCCGGTGCCGGCGGGCCAGCTCGTCCTGGCCGTAGCTGCGCTCGACCCACGGGACGCGCGCCATGAGGAAGACCTGCACGAGCAGCAGGTCGGCGGCCACCAGCCCGGTGAGCCGTCCCAGCGAGGTGAGCTGCCCGGACGCGCTCGTGGTCAGCCCCTGCGCACCGCCGCCGGCCAGCCACAGCGCGACCACCACCAGGGCGCTGGCCCAGCACGCGACGCCTGAGGCGTCACGCCACCAGCGCGGGGTCGTCCGGGTCACAGGTGGAGGCTGCCCCCGGTTTCTTGGAGCCTCCTGGGAGCCACCTGTCAGGCGCGCGGGAACCCGGCGGTCGTCGCCTGCGCCCCGTCCGCCCGCACGGCGAGCCCCTCGCAGCCCGCCTCGACGACGAGCCGCAGCCCCCCGTCGACGAAGGCGGCGGTGGCGAGCACGTCCGCCTGCTCCAGGGTCGGGGCGACCACGGTGAGGGACGCGAGCGCCGTCGCCGCCGTACCGGACCTCGGGTCGTAGAGGTGCTCACCGCGCGCGGCCGTCCCGCTCGTGGCCAGGCCGCCGCTGCTCAGCGGGACGACGGCGACCAGCCGGCTGCGGTCGCGCGGGTCCTCGACGCCGACGCGGAACGGCTCCCCGCTGGGACAGCGCACGACGATGTCCCCGCCGGCGTTCACGCACCAGTCGGGACCCTCGGGCAGCAGCCGGGAGGCGCGCTCCACCGCCCAGCCCTTGACGAAGCCCGACGGGTCCCACCGCCCGTCCGGGCGCGTGGGGTCGAACAGCCCACCGGTGCGCTCCCGCTCCACCTCGCACCGGCGGGCGACGTGCTGGACGAGCGGGTCGGCATCCGCCAGCGCGAGCTCGCCGCGGGCCACCCGGGAGACCTCGCTCTGCTCCTGGTACGGCGAGAAGACCGCGTCGACCCAGCGCAGCTCGGCGTAGAACGCCTCGACCGCGACATCCGGGTCCACCCCGCGCGCGAGCAGGCTGACCGGCAGACCCATGACCTGCTCCACCCAGCGGCGCTCCATGCCTGCACCGTAGGAGAAGTGCCTGGGCGCGCGGGACTTTCGGCTCTTCAAGCGCCCCGCGAACAGGCCTACGAAGGAGGGGAAGGAGGAGGTCCGCCATGACCGTCACCACCTACCCCGTCCACGTCGAGGCCAGCCTCGACACCGAGCTCTCCCGGTGGCTCTGGCTGTTCAAGTGGCTGCTCGCGATCCCCCACTTCGTCGTGCTGGCGTTCCTGTGGGTCGGCTACGTCCTCGCCAGCATCGGGGCGTTCTTCGCGATCTTCTTCACCGGCCACTACCCGGCCCGGCTGTTCCGCTACAACGTCGGCGTCCTGCGCTGGAGCTGGCGGGTGCACTACTACACCTACGGTGCACTCGCGACCGACCGCTACCCGCCCTTCGCCCTCCGCGAGGTGGCCGACTACCCGGCGCACCTCGAGGTCGACGAGCCGGGTGAGCTCTCGCGCGGCCTGGTCCTCGTGAAGTGGTGGCTGCTGGCCATCCCGCACTACCTCGTCGTCGGCCTGTTCCTCGGCGGCGGCCTCTGGGCCACCCACGAGGGCGGGCTCATCAGCCTGCTCGCGATCATCGCCGGCTTCGCGCTGGCCTTCACCGGCCGGTACCCGACACCCATCTACGACTTCGTCCTCGGGATGAACCGCTGGGCCCTCCGGGTGGCGGCGTACGCCTCGCTGATGACCGACCAGTACCCGCCGTTCCGGCTCGACCCCGGAGCGCACGAGCCGGTCCGCGTCGAGGAGGCTCCGCCCGGCTCGGCCTGATCGCCCCGATCGCGGCTGACGAAGGGCCCGGGGCACCGGGCCCTTCGCCTCTGCACCGGCAGCGCCCCGTGGACCAGCGTGAGGGGTGACGCGACCGCGTCGACCCGGCCACCTGCCGCATGCGACCCATGCCCGTGGCCACGCACGGAGAGGGGCCCGGCCATGACATCTCTGGCGTTCCGCAGGACGCGAGCCGACGGGGGTGACGACCGGAGCATCGGGCTCGGCATCGCCACGACGCTCGTCATCGGCAACATGATCGGCTCGGGGGTGTTCCTGCTGCCGGCCTCCCTCGCCTCGTTCGGCGGCATCAGCGTCGTCGGCTGGCTGTTCACCGCCGTCGGCGCCTTCCTGCTCGCGCTGGTGTTCTCCCGGATGAGCCGGGCCTACCCGAGGACCGGCGGGCCGTACGCGTACAGCCGCCGCGCCTTCGGCGACTTCGTCGGCTTCCAGACCGCCTGGGGCTACTGGCTCGCGGCCTGGATCGGCAACGCCGCCATCGCCGTCGCCGGGGTCAGCTACCTCGGCTACTTCTGGGGCACCGCCTCCGGCACCAGCACCTCCGACCACGTCCTGCAGGCCCTCATGGCCGGCGTGATGATCTGGGTGCTGACGCTCGTCAACCTGCGCGGCGTCCGCAGCGGCGGCCTCGTGCAGGCGGTCACCACCGTGCTCAAGCTCGTGCCGCTCGTCGCCCTCGCCTTCGTCGGCATCTTCTGGATGGACACCGCCAACTTCGGCGGGTTCAACACCAGCGGCGACTCCTTCGCCGGTGCCGTCACCGGCGTGGCAGCCCTGACGCTGTGGGCCTTCATCGGCCTCGAGTCGGCGACCATCCCCGCCGAGCACGTGCGCGACCCGAAGCGGAACATCCCGCGGGCCACGCTCTTCGGCACCCTCGGCACCGCGGTCGTCTACGTCCTCGGCACCGTCGCCGTGATGGGCATCATCCCGGCCGAGACGCTGGCCAGCTCGTCCGCCCCGTTCGCCGACGCCGCCAAGGAGATCTGGGGCGGCTGGGCCGGTGACGCGGTGGCGCTCGGCGCGATCGTGTCCACCTTCGGCTGCCTGAACGGCTGGATCCTCCTGCAGGGCCAGATGCCGTTCGCCGCCGCCCGCGACCGGCTGTTCCCTGCCGGCTTCGCCCGGCTCAACAAGTACGGCGCCCCGGCCTTCGGGCTCGTGGTGTCCAGCCTGCTGATGACCGCCTTCATGGTCCCGAACTACAACAGCAGCCTGGTCAGCAAGTTCACCGACTTCATCCTGCTCGCGACCACGACCACCCTCATCGCGTACCTGTACGGCGCCGCCGCGCAGCTCGCCCTGCTGGTGACCGACCGCGAGACGTTCCGGGTGCGCAGCATCGTGCAGCCCATGACCGTGGCGCTGCTCGCGGTGGCGTACGTCCTCTGGACGATCTGGGGAGCGGGCTACCGCAGCGCCACCTGGGCGATGCTCCTGACCTTCGCCGGCATCCCGGTCTACGTCTGGATGAAGTGGCAGAGCACGACGAAGCACATCGATCTCACCGTCCACGACCTGGCACCCCTCGACGTCCCCGACGCCGAGCGCCACGCGCTGATCTGAAGGGAAGCAGTGATGAAGAACGTCCTGATCATGGGTGCCGGAGGCCGTGACTTCCACGACTTCAACACCGTCTACCGCGACGACCCGGAGGTGCACGTGGTGGCGTTCACCGCGGCGCAGATCCCGGGCATCGCGGACCGCCGCTACCCCGCCGCGCTGGCCGGCCCGGCGTACCCGGAGGGCATCCCGATCCTCGACGAGTCGAGGCTGACGGAGCTCATCCGCACCCAGGACGTGCAGGAGGTCGTGCTCGCCTACTCCGACCTCTCGCACGTCGACGTGATGCACAAGGCGTCGCAGGTGCTGGCCGCCGGCGCCGACTTCACCCTCGTCGGGCCGAAGCGCTCGATGCTGCGGAGCACGAAGCCGGTCATCGCCGTCGTCGCCGTCCGCACCGGCTGCGGCAAGAGCCAGACCAGCCGTCACATCGGGCAGCTGCTGCTCGACGCCGGGCTGAAGGTGGCCCTCGTCCGGCACCCCATGCCGTACGGCGACCTCGAGGCCATGCGGGTGCAGCGGTTCGCGACCCTCGCCGACATCGACGCGTCGCACCCGACCGTCGAGGAGCGCGAGGAGTACGAGGCGCCGGTCCGGATGGGCATGGTCATGTACGCCGGCGTCGACTACGAGGCGATCCTGCGGCGGGCCGAGCAGGAGGCCGACGTCATCATCTGGGACGGCGGGAACAACGACTTCCCGTTCTACGCCCCGGACGTCTTCATCACCGTGGTCGACCCGCTGCGGGCCGGGCACGAGCTGATGTACCACCCCGGCGAGACGAACCTGCGGATGGCCGACATCGTGGTCGTCAACAAGGTCGACTCGGCGCGCATCGACGACGTCGGCCACGTCGTCGCGAACATCGAGCGGGTGAACCCGCAGGCGCAGATCGTCATGGCCACCTCGCCGGTGGTCCTCAGCGACGGTCCGAGCCTGGCCGGCCGGCGCGTCCTCGTCATCGAGGACGGCCCGACCATCACCCACGGCGGCATGCCGTTCGGCGCCGGCACGGTCGCGGCCCGGCGGGCCGGGGCGACCGCGTTCGTCAACCCGCGGCCGTACGCCGTCGGGTCGCTCGCCGACACCTTCCGGAAGTACCCGGGCATCGGCTCGGTCCTCCCGGCCATGGGGTACGGCGAGGCCCAGCTCAAGGACCTCGAGGCCACCATCCAGGCGGCCGACTGCGACGTGGTGGTCATCGGCACGCCGATGGACCTCGAGCGGCTCGTCGCGCCGGGGCACCCGGTCCGCACGGTGCAGTACAGCTACGCGGACGAGGGCACGCCGACGCTGCACGAGCTGCTGGCCGACTACCTGCAGAAGTGGCACGGCTAGTCACCAGCACGACGGACCCGGGCGCCCCCTGCGCCCGGGTCCGTCGTGTTCCCCCTGTGATCAGCTGTAGAGGAGCTCCACGTCCTCGGCGTACCGCGCGGCCACGGACGCCCGGCGCAGCTTCAGCGTCGGCGTGACGTCGCCGGCCTCGATGGTGAGCTCCTGCGGCAGCACCCGCCAGCGCCGGATGGCCTCAGCCTGCGAGACCGCGGCGTTGGCGAGGTCGACCGCCTCCTGGACGGCGGAGCGCAGGTCGGCGTCGTCCAGGAGGGCCTGCAGGGCGGCGTCCGCCGGCTTGCCCGCATCGGACTTCCACGTGTCGAAGGCCTCGGGGTCGAGGGTGAGCAGCGCACCGACGTACGGCCGCGCGTCGCCGACCACCAGGGCCTGGCTCACCAGGTAGTGCCGGCGCAGCCGGTCCTCGAGCACCGCCGGTGCGACGTTCTTGCCGGCCGAGGTGACGATGAGGTCCTTCTTGCGGTCGGTGATGAACAGGTACCCGTCGTCGTCGAGGTGGCCGACGTCGCCGGTGCGGAACCAGCCGTCGGCGTCGAGGACCTCGGCCGTGGCGTCGGGGTTCTGCCAGTACCCGCCGAAGACGTGACCGCCGCGCAGCAGGATCTCGCCGTCGTCGTCGATGCGGATCTCGCAGCCGGGGATCGGCCGGCCGGTCGAGCCGACCTTGTGCTGACCGGGGAGGTTGAGGGTGCCGCCCGCGGTCGTCTCGGTGAGGCCGTAGCCCTCGAGGACGGTGATGCCCATGCCGCGGAAGACGTGCCCGAGGTGGGTGCCGAGAGGGGCGCCGCCGCTGACGGCCCAGCGGGCGTGGCCGCCCATCGCGCCCAGGACCTTGCGGTAGACGAGCCGGTCGAAGAGCGCGTGCTCCACCCGCAGCGCCGGGCTCGGGCCGCCGTGGTCGACTGCCTCGCTGTAGGCGACAGCGATCGCCTCGGCCTTGTCGAAGGCCTTCTTCTTGCCGGCGGCGGTCGCCGTGTGCCGGGCGGTGTTGTAGAGCTTCTCGAAGACGCGCGGGACCGAGAGCACGACCGTGGGCTGGAAGGCCTTCAGGTCCTCGACGACGTTGGACATGTCGGTGTGACCGAGCCGCACACCGGCGTGCAGGGCGCTGAGCTGGATCACCCGGGCGAGGCTGTGGGCGAGCGGCAGGAACAGCAGCGTCGACTGCTGCTCGTTGAAGACCCTGCTGTGCACCTCGTCGGCGGCCACGACGTTGTGGACCATGCTGAGCAGGTTGCCGTGCGTGAGCACGCAGCCCTTGGGCATGCCGGTCGTCCCGGACGTGTAGACGATGGTGGCCAGGTCGTCGGGACCCATCGTGTCGCGGCGCTCGACGACGGGCTCGTGGCCCACGCCGAGACCGGCTTCGATGAGGGTGAAGCGGTCGGGCTCGAGCAGCCACAGGTCGCGCAGCGCGGGCAGCCGCGGCCGGATCCCCTCCACGACGGCGCGCATCGCGTCGTTCTCGACGATCGCCGCGACGGCACCCGAGTCCTTGAGGATCCACTCGACCTGCTCGGCGGAGGAGGTCTCGTAGATCGGCACGGTGACGGCGCCGATGGACAGCACCGCCATGTCGTAGAGCAGCCACTCGTACCGCGTCCGCGACATGAGCACGACCCGCTCGCCGCGCTCGATGCCGGCCGCGACCAACCCGGCCGCGATCGCCTCGACGTCGTCGGCGAGCCCGAGGCAGGTGACGGGCAGCCACTCCCCGTCGACCCGGCGGCTCACGGCGACGCGCTCCGGGCTCTTGCGCGCGTTGTCGTACAGGTCATCGGTCACCAGCGCGTGGGGACCAGGGGTGTAGCGGGCAGGCACGGCGAACTGCTTCATGACGACCTCCAGGGCCTCTCTCCTGACGCTAGAGAGGCCCTGGAGGCGAGGTCAGAGGCGAAGGTCCTCGACGAACCGTCCCTTCCGGGCAGGAAGGACAACCGGTACGGCGGGACGCCTCAGCGCAGGGGGAGCACCCCGCGGCGCACGAGCACGTGACCGGCGCCGGTCAGGGCGAGCAACGCGAGGGCGAGCGCGGTCGCGCCGCCCGGGAGGCCACCCGGCACGGACGGGGCCATCGCGGAGGGGGCAGCCGCCAGCGACACCGGCGCGGGGGCCGCGGCGAGGGTCGGGGCCGCCGGCCGCGTCAGGTACGAGGCCCACGCGGGCGCGGTCGCGCTGGAGAAGCGCAGCCCGGACGTCGCCCCCGTCAGCGGTGCGGACGACACGGCCGCGGCGGCGGGCGCGGCGACCGGTCGCGTGCCGGCCTCACCGCGCACCGGTGCCAGGACCGGGGTGGAGGACGTCTTCGAGGTGCCCGACGGCGCGGTCCCGACGGTGGGTGCCGTCGTGGGCGCCGGGACCGGCAGCGGCACGGGCAGCGGCGCCGGCGACGTGGTGGGCAGCGGCACGGGCAGCAGCCCGGTCACGTCCTGCACGAGCGTCGTGGGGAGCGGCAGCGGCAGCTCGTCGGCCGAGGCTGCCGGGGCGCCGAGCCCGAGCGAGACGACGGCGAGGGCCGGGACGGCAAGGAGGGTGCGCTTCATCTGGGTGCCTTCCGCGCAGGGGGGTTGCGGGCAACAGGTCCAACGCACGA
>DATJGA010000214.1:0-3439 GCA_035495395.1 Mycobacteriales bacterium
GCGTCGCTGACCTCGAGGACGACCACCTCGGAGCCGGTGCGCGCGCACACCTCCGCGATGCCGGCACCCATGGTGCCGCCGCCGACGACACCCACCTTCTCGAACACCCCATCGCTCACGCGGCTCGCTTCGTCCCGAAGGTCGCCTGGTTCGCTCATGCTCATCGGGCCGCCTTCAGCAGCTCACGGGCCAGCACGATCCGCTGGACCTGGTTGGTGCCCTCGTAGATCTGGGTGATCTTCGCGTCGCGCATGAGGCGCTCGGCGGGGAAGTCGCGGGTGTAGCCGTAGCCGCCGAGCAGCTGCACGGCGTCGATCGTCACCTTCATCGCCGCGTCGGAGGCCACGCACTTGGCCATCGCGGAGAAGGCGGTGAGGTCGGGGGCGTTGTTCTCGGAGCGCGCCGCGGCGGCGTAGGTGAGCTGGCGGGCCGCCTCGAGCTGCATCGCCATGTCGGCGAGCATGAACTGCACGCCCTGGAACTCCGCGACCGCCTTGCCGAACTGGTGCCGCTCCTTGGTGTACGACAGCGCGAGGTCGAGCGCGGCCTGCCCGATGCCGAGCGCCTGCGCCGCGATCGTGACGCGGGTGTGGTCGAGGGTGCGCATGGCCAGCGACATGCCCTCCCCCGGGGCGCCGAGCAGCCGGTCGGCCGGCAGCCGCACCTCGTCGAGGTAGACCTCGCGGGTCGGGCTGCCCTTGATGCCGAGCTTGCGCTCGGGGGCGCCGAAGGAGACGCCCTCATCGGTCTTGGCCACGAGGAACGCGCCGATGTGCCGCCCCCGCTCGGCGTCGGGGTCGGTCACGGCGAACACGACGTAGGAGTCGCCCTCGCCGGCGTTGGTGATCCAGCGCTTGGTGCCGTTGAGCACCCAGCCGTCCCCGTCGCGCGTCGCGCGGGTGCGCATCGAGGCGACGTCGGAGCCGGCCTCGGGCTCGGACAGGGCGTAGCAGAACAGCGCCTCGCCGCGGGCCAGCGGCCCGAGCCAGGCGTGCTTCTGCTCCTCGGTGCCGGCGAGCTGGATCGGCAGCGAGCCGAGCTTGTTCACGGCCGGGATGAGCGAGGTCGAGGCGCACCCCCGGGCCACCTCCTCGATGACGAGGCAGGTCGCGAGGGCGTCGGCGCCGTTGCCGCCGTACTGCTCCGGGACGTGCACGGCGTGCAGGTCGGCGGCCAGCAGCGCGTCGTACGCCGCCCGGGGGAAGGTGGCGGTCTCGTCCACCTCGGCGGCGTAGGGGGTGACCTTGTCGGCGACGAGCTCGCGGACCGTGTCGCGCAGCGCGCGGTGCTCCTCGGGCAGGGTGTACGTGTCGAGCATGGTGTCGCTCCCGAGATAGCTGGACATCCTCGTATCTAGGGAGCATCCTACTGCGAGATAGTTGGACGTCCACGCATACCGGGGAGTAACTCCATGGCATCCGCCACACCGCTGCACGTCCCGTCGCACCCCGTCCGGTTCGTCACCTCGGCGAGCCTGTTCGACGGGCACGACGCAGCGATCAACATCATGCGGCGGGTGCTGCAGAGCCAGGGCGCCGAGGTGATCCACCTCGGCCACGACCGGAGCGTGGAGAGCGTCGTGCAGGCCGCCGTCCAGGAGGACGTGCAGGGCGTCGCGGTCAGCTCCTACCAGGGCGGGCACGTCGAGTACTTCAGCTACCTCAAGGAGCGGCTGGCCGAGGTCGGCGCGGGGCACGTGCAGGTGTTCGGCGGCGGTGGCGGCGTCATCGTGCCGGAGGAGATCGCGCTGCTGAAGTCGCGCGGGGTCACCATCTTCGCGCCGGAGGACGGCCAGCGGCTCGGCCTCCCGGGCATGATCAACGAGCTCGTCGCGGCGTGCGACGTCGACCTCGCCGCGCAGCCGCCGCAGCTCGACGACGTCCTCTCCGGCAGCGTCCCCGCCCTCGCCCGGGCCATCACCGTGCTCGAGGAGGGCCGCGACGACGCGCTCGCGGCGGCGCTGCGCGAGCGGGCCGGCACCGTCCCGGTGCTCGGCATCACCGGCACCGGCGGGTCGGGCAAGTCCTCGCTCACCGACGAGCTGCTGCGCCGGCTGCGGGTGGACCAGGAGGACAAGCTCCGGATCGCGGTCATCGCGATCGACCCCACCCGCCGCAAGGCCGGCGGGGCCCTGCTGGGCGACCGCATCCGGATGAACGCCCTCGCCGGCGACCGGGTCTTCTTCCGCTCCCTCGCCACCCGTACGGCGGGCAGCTCGGTGCCGGAGCACCTCGCCGACACGATCGCGGCGTGCAAGGCCGCCGGCTACGACCTGGTCGTCGTCGAGACCCCCGGCATCGGCCAGGGCGACGCCGCCATCACGTCGTACTGCGACGTGTCCCTCTACGTCATGACGCCGGAGTACGGCGCGTCCTCGCAGCTCGAGAAGATCGACATGCTCGACCACGCCGACGTGGTGGCCGTGAACAAGTTCGAGCGGCGCGGTGCCGAGGACGCCAGGCGCGACGTCGCCCGGCAGCTGGTGCGCAACCGCGAGGCGTTCGGCCAGTCGTGGGAGGACATGCCGGTCTTCGGCACCAGCGCCGCCCGCTTCAACGACGACGGCGTCACCGCGCTCTACCTGCACCTGCGCGGGCTGCTCGTGGACAAGGGCCTGTCCGCCGGGCAGGGCGTGCTGCCCGCCGTCAGCACCAAGCAGTCCACCGCGCTGACGTCCGTGCTGCCGTCCGCCCGCGAGCGGTACCTCGCCGACATCAGCAGCGCCGTCCGCGGCTACCACCGCGCGACCGAGGAGCAGGCCGAGCTGGCCCGTCGCCGCCAGCACCTCACCACCGCCCGGGACGCGGTCGCCGACGGCGCCGAGCTGCAGCAGCTCATCGACTCCACCGTGGTCGCGCCCGAGGTCGACGCCGCCCTGCAGGAGTGGCCGGCCCGGGTCGAGGAGTACTCCGGCGACGAGCTCGTCTACACCGTGCGGGGCCAGGAGATCCACACCCCGCTGACCCGGGAGACGCTCTCGGGCAACAAGGTGCGCCGGGTCGCCGTACCCACCACGAAGGACGACGGCGAGCTGGTGCGCTTCCTGCGCCGGGAGAACCTGCCGGGCTACTTCCCTTACACCGCAGGCGTCTTCCCCTTCAAGCGGCAGGGCGAGGCGCCGGCGCGGATGTTCGCCGGCGAGGGCGACGCGTTCCGCACCAACCGCCGCTTCAAGGTGCTGAGCGAGGGCCAGCCGGCCACCCGGCTGTCGACGGCGTTCGACTCGGTGACGCTCTACGGCCGCGACCCCGACCTGCGCCCCGACATCTACGGCAAGGTCGGCACCAGCGGCGTCTCGATCGCCACGCTCGACGACATGAAGGCGCTGTACGACGGGTTCGACCTCGTCTCGCCCACGACCTCGGTGTCGATGACCATCAACGGCCCGGCGCCCACGATCCTGGCGATGTTCCTCAACACCGCGATCGACCAGCAGCTC
>DATJGA010000215.1:0-3985 GCA_035495395.1 Mycobacteriales bacterium
AAGGTCGTCGTCGTCGGCGCGCACACCGCCGCGTCGAAGGGCAGCTACGTCTACCTCGACAGCGTGACCCTCGCCTCCTGACCCGGGTACGACGAAGGCCCGCGCTCCGGGGAAGGCGGGCCTTCGTCGTGGGTGGGGTCAGTCCTTCTCGATCCAGGCCATCATCGGGCGCAGCTTCGCGCCGACGACCTCGATGGGGTGCTGCGCGGCCTTGTCGCGGAAGGCAGCCAGCTCGGGGCCGCCGGCCTCGTCGTCGGCGATGAGCCGCTTGGTGAAGGTGCCGTCCTGGATCTCGGCGAGCACCTTCTTCATCTCGGCCTTGGTCTGCTCGGTGATGATCCGCGGACCCGTGACGTAGTCGCCGAACTCCGCCGTGTCGGAGACCGACCAGCGCATCTTGGCGAGCCCGCCCTCGTACATGAGGTCGACGATGAGCTTGAGCTCGTGCAGGCACTCGAAGTAGGCGACCTCGGGCTGGTAGCCGGCCTCGATGAGCGTCTCGAACCCGGCCTGCACGAGCGCCGAGGCGCCGCCGCAGAGGACGGCCTGCTCGCCGAACAGGTCGGTCTCGGTCTCCTCGGTGAAGGTGGTCTTGATGACGCCGGCGCGGGTGCCGCCGATGCCCTTCGCCCACGACAGGGCGAGCGCCTGGGCCGTGCCGGTGGCGTCCTGCTCGACGGCGATGAGGCAGGGGACGCCCTTGCCGTCGACGAACTGGCGGCGCACGAGGTGGCCCGGGCCCTTGGGCGCGACCATCGCGACGTCGACGCCCGGGGGCGGCGTGATGAGCCCGAAGCGGATGTTGAGGCCGTGCCCGAAGAGCAGCGCCTTGCCGTCGGTGAGGTGCGGCTCCACGTCCTCGGCGTACAGCTTCCGCTGCACCGTGTCGGGCGCGAGGATCATGATGACGTCGGCCTCGGCGGACGCCTCGGCCGGCGTGACGACGCGCAGCCCCTCGGCCTCCGCCTTCGCCCGGCTCTTGCTGCCCTCGGGGAGGCCGACGCGGACGTCCACCCCCGAGTCGCGCAGGGACAGCGCGTGGGCGTGCCCCTGGCTGCCGTAACCGAGGACGGCGACCTTCTTGCCCTGGATGAGGGACAGGTCGGCGTCGTCGTCGTAGAAGACCTCAGCCATGAGTGCGTTTCCTTTTCAGCTAGCGGAACGGAGGCGGTTCTCGGTGCCGGACATGGAGCGCGGCCCACGGCCGACGGCGACCATGCCGGACTGGACGAGCTCGCGGATGCCGAACGGCTCGAGCACCTTGATGAGGGCGGCGAGCTTGTCGACGGTGCCCGTCGCCTCGATCGTGACGGCGTCGGTGGCGACGTCGACGACCTTGGCACGGAACAGCTGGACGGTCTCCAGCACGTGCGAGCGGGTGGTGAGGTCGGCCTTGACCTTGACGAGGAGCAGCTCGCGCTGCACCGACGTGGAGGCCTCGAGCTCGACGATCTTCAGGACGTTCACGAGCTTGTTGAGCTGCTTGGTGACCTGCTCGAGGGGCAGGTCCTCGACGCTCACGACGATGGTCATGCGCGAGGTCGTGGGGTGCTCGGTGGGTCCCACCGCGAGCGACTCGATGTTGAAGCCGCGGCGGCTGAACAGCGAGGCGACCCGGGCGAGCACGCCCGGCTTGTCCTCGACGAGCACCGACAGGGTGTGACGGGTGGCCATCAGACGGCGTCCTCTCCGTAGACCGGCCGGGTGTCGCGCGCGGCCAGGATCTCGTCGTTGCTCGTACCGGCCGGGACCATCGGCCAGACCATCGCGTCCTCGCCGACGACGAAGTCGATGACGACCGGGGCGTCGTCGATCGACATCGCCTTCTCGATCGCCGCGTCGACGCCGTCCTTGCTCTCCACCCGCAGCCCGACGCAGCCCATCGCCTCCGACAGCTTCACGAAGTCGGGGATGCGCTGCGACTGCAGGCCGGTGTTGGAGTAGCGGCTGCCGTAGAACAGCGTCTGCCACTGGCGCACCATGCCGAGGTTGCCGTTGTTGATGATGGCGACCTTGATCGGGATGCCCTCGATGGCGCAGGTGACCAGCTCCTGGTTGGTCATCTGGAAGCAGCCGTCGCCGTCGATCGCCCAGACGGTCGCCTCCGGCCGGCCGACCTTCGCCCCCATGGCGGCGGGGACGGCGTACCCCATCGTGCCGGCGCCGCCGGAGTTGAGCCACGTGTACGGGTGCTCGTAGGAGATGAACTGCGAGGCCCACATCTGGTGCTGGCCGACGCCGCTGGCGTACAGCGCCTCGGGGCCGGCGATCTTGCCGATCCGCTCGATGACGTACTGCGGCGCGAGCGAGCCGTCGGCGGGCCACTCGTACCCCAGCGGGTAGTGCTCGCGCCAGGTCTCGACCTGCTTCCACCAGCCGGCGAGGTCGGTGCGGGTGCCGGCGGCGTACACCTCCTGCACCGCGACGATGAGGTCGGCGAGCGTCTCGCGGCAGTCGCCGACGATCGGCACGTCGGCGGTGCGGTTCTTGCCGATCTCGGCGGGGTCGATGTCGGCGTGGATGACCGCGGCGCCCGGGGCGAACGTCGAGAGCTTGCCGGTGACCCGGTCGTCGAAGCGGGCGCCCAGGCAGATGAGCAGGTCGCACTTCTGGAACGCGGTGACCGCCGCGACCGAGCCGTGCATCCCGGGCATGCCCAGGTGCTGCGGGTGGCTGTCGGGGAACGCCCCGCGCGCCATGAGGGTGGTGACGACAGGGATGCCGGTCAGCTCGGCCAGCACCCGCAGCTCGGCCGCGGCCCGGGCCTTGAGGACCCCGCCCCCGACGTACAGGACCGGGCGCTGCGCGGTGGCGATGAGCCGGGCCGCCTCGCGGATCTGCTTGGCGTGCGGCCGGGTGGTGGGGTGGTACCCCGGCAGCTCCAGCTCCGGGGGCCAGGCGAAGCCGGTCTGCGCCTGGAGCACGTCCTTGGGCAGGTCGACGAGCACCGGGCCGGGGCGTCCCGTCGAGGCGATGTGGAAGGCCTCGGCGATGACGCGCGGGATGTCGTCCGCGTGCTGGACGAGGAAGTTGTGCTTGGTGATCGGCATCGTGATGCCGCAGATGTCCGCCTCCTGGAAGGCGTCCGTCCCGATGGCCGCGCTGGGCACCTGGCCGGTGATGGCGACCATCGGCACCGAGTCCATGTAGGCGTCGGCGATCGGGGTGACGAGGTTCGTCGCCCCGGGGCCGCTCGTGGCCATGCAGACGCCGACCTTGCCGGTGGCCTGCGCGTACCCCTCGGCGGCGTGCCCGGCGCCCTGCTCGTGGCGCACGAGGATGTGGCGGACCGCCTTCGAGTCGAACAGCGGGTCGTACGCCGGCAGGATCGCCCCGCCGGGGATCCCGAAGACGACCTCCGCGCCGACGCTCTCGAGGCTGCGCACGAGCGACTGGGCTCCGGTGATCGTGTCTGTCATGAGCGGGGTCCTTCTACGTGGGGCGGGTCGTGCCGGGGCAAAAAAGAACCCCTCGTGCCTGGGGCACGGAGGGGTGAGCGCGGCTGCTGGTGGTCAGCAGTCGCGCTGGAGAACTACGAGGATCAGGGCCACGGGGCAAGCCTGCCGGGAGCGTCCCGCGGTGTCAACTCCGTGAGACACAGGTCTCACATGCTGGTACGGCTCGCCGGCATCCGCTCGGGTTCGCGGGGGTTCGGCACGAGCGGCTGGCCCAGCACCTCCGCCGGCGCCGCCGGCCCGTAGAGCCAGCCCTGCGCGGAGTGGCAGCCCATGGAGATGAGGATGTCGCGCTGCTCCACGGTCTCGACGCCCTCCGCGACGACCTCGAGCCCGAGGTCGATCGCGAGCTTCACGACGGTGCGGCTCACGGCGTTCGCCTCCGGCGAGCCGAGCGCCTTGACGAACGAGCCGTCGAGCTTGAGCACGTGCACCGGCAGCCGCCGCAGGTAGGCCAACGAGGACCAACCGGTGCCGAAGTCGTCGAGGGCGAGCCGGACGCCCAGCTGGCGGAGCGCGTTCAACGAGGC
>DATJGA010000216.1:0-2702 GCA_035495395.1 Mycobacteriales bacterium
CGTCGCGATCGTCATGGACGGCAACGGCCGCTGGGCCAAGGACCGCGGGCTGCCGCGCACCGCCGGCCACGAGGCGGGGGAGGCGGCGCTGTTCGACGTCGTCGAGGGCGCCATCGAGATCGGCGTGAAGTGGGTGTCGGCGTACGCCTTCTCCACGGAGAACTGGAAGCGCAGCCCCGACGAGGTGCGCTTCCTCATGGGCTTCAACCGCGACGTCATCCGCCGCCGCCGCGACGAGATGCACGAGCTCGGCGTTCGGGTGCGCTGGGCGGGTCGCCGACCGCGGCTCTGGAAGTCGGTCATCGACGAGCTGGAGCGGGCCGAGGAGCTCACCCGGCGCAACACCGTGTGCACCCTCACGATGTGCGTCAACTACGGCGGGCGGGCCGAGATCGCCGACGCGGCCCGGCTGCTCGCCCTCGACGTCGCCGCCGGCCGGGTCAAGCCCGACAAGGTGGACGAGCGGGTGCTGGCCCGGTACCTCGACGAGCCGGACATGCCCGACGTCGACCTGTTCCTGCGCACCAGCGGGGAGCAGCGCACCTCGAACTTCCTGCTCTGGCAGTCGGCGTACGCCGAGCTCGAGTTCGTGCCCGAGCTCTGGCCCGACGTCGACCGCCGGGTTCTCTGGCGCGCCTGCGAGTCCTACGCTCGACGTGACCGCAGGTACGGCGGAGCCGTCCCCAACGAGGTGAGCCCCCCATGAGACTCCACCACGTGAACGTCGTCGTCGGCCCCGGCTGCACGGAGGCCGTCGTCCCCTTCTACGAGCTGCTCGGCCTGACGCGCGTCGAGAAGCCGGCCGAGGGCGTCGCCCGGACCGGGGCCTGGTTCGACCTGCCGGGCGGCGGCACCCAGGTGCACGTCAGCGAGCGGGAGGGAGCGCGCCACCCGCAGCAGCACTTCGCCCTCTCCGTCGACGACCTCGACAACCTCGCGCTCGCGCTGCAGCAGGCCGGCTACCCCTGGCACCCCGGCACCGTCGTGCTCGGCGCGCGGCGCGGCATGACGGCCGACCCGGAGGGCAACGCCGTCGAGCTCGTCGAGGCCATCGGCCCCTTCGCCTGACTCAGAGCAGGAACGTCACGGCGCGTACCGCGACCAGGCCGACCACGGCGACCCGGAGCACCCGCGGCCCGGGGTGCAGCGCCGGCCACGAGAGCGCCAGCAGGGTGGTCAGCAGCAGCGCGAGCACGAGGAGCAGCACGCCGCCCACCGCGCCCTGGACGAGCAGGCCGCTGACGAGCAGCGCCGCGACCACCAGGAACGGGACCGCCCGGGGCAAGCCGCTCAGCAGCACCACCAGCGGGCCCATGCGTTGCTCGAAAGACCGCCGGGTGATCGCCACGGGTCTAGCCTGCCACCTGTGATCGTCGTGTCGCGGTTCGAGGTGCCCTCGGGGCAGCTCGCCGCGTTCGACGCCGACGCGCAGGCGGCGCTCGACGCGCTCTCCGCGCAGGCCGGCTTCGTCCGCGGCCGGCTGGGCCGCTCCGTCGACGAGCCGGACCTCTGGGCGCTCGTCACCGAGTGGGACAGCGTCGGGTCCTACCGCCGCGGCCTGTCCGCGTACCCGGTCAAGCTCGCGACCGCACCGCTCATGGCGCTGAGCGTCCCCGAGCCGGGCGCCTACGACGTCGTCGCTGCCGCCGACGAGCCACGGGCACCTGCGACCTCTCCCAGCAGCCGGGCGCGATGACGGCACGGGCGGCGCTGCTGGCCGTCACCTCCGCGGTGGGGCTGCTGCTCGCCCGCGCCCTCGACGGGCTGGGCCTGCTCCCGGGCGTCGCCGAGGACGCCGCGGTACGGCGGGCCGCGCTCGACCCGCGCTGGACGGCGCTGGGCGTGCTGCTCTGCCTCGCCGTCGGTGTCGTCGCGGCTGCCGTCGTGCGGCGGTCACGGCTGCTCGCCGTAGGGGTGCTCGTCGGTGCGCAGCTCGGCCTGGTCGTCGGCCTCGAGGAGGCCGCGCGCAGCGTGAGCGGCGCCGCCGGCGGCGGCGGCGAGGGCGGCCTGTGGGTCGCGGCCGCCTGCCAGGTGCTGCTCGGCCTGCTCGCCGTCGGCACCGCGCTGGTCGTGCTGCTCGCCACCCCCGTGCCGTCCGGGGTGCGGCGGGTCGCCCAGCGGGTCCTCAGCGCCGGCTTCCCGCCGTACCAGGGGTGGGGGAGCAGGGCGCAGCGCAGGGGCTGGTCCGGCAGGGGTCCACCGGTGGCGCGTGCACCGCGCGCCACCTTCTGACCCCTACCTGACTGGAGAACCATGACCACGATCCGACGTGGGCTGGCCCTGGCCGCCCTCGTGCCGCTCCTCACCGGCCTGGCCGCGTGCGGCGGCAGCGACAACGACAAGGACAAGACCGACACCAACGCCTCCTCGTGCGGCACGCTGCCGACGGCCGACCCGGCGGCGACGCTGCCGGCCGGCTTCCCGACGCGCGACCAGGTGCTCTACGAGCCGAGCACCCAGGGCTCGACGAAGGTCGTGTACGCGCTGGTCGACGAGAGCAGCTTCGTCGAGGTCCGGGACGACCTCGTCGACAAGCTCAAGACGGCCGGTTACACGATCGACGGCACCGACCAGGAGTCGGTCGAGGCCGAGGCGGAGTTCTCGGGCCCGCAGAAGGGCACGATCAAGGTCGAGCCCAAGTGCACGGGGTACGTGACGATCCGCTACAAGTTCGAGGGCTGACTCCCGGTCCGGCAGGCGGT
>DATJGA010000217.1:0-5534 GCA_035495395.1 Mycobacteriales bacterium
CCGGCGCAGCTCCCACACGGCGGCGGCGAGGGTGGAGTTGAACCACGCCACGAGCGGGAAGGTCGTGCCGACGAGCACCAGCACCGGCACCGAGGCGCGGTCGAGGGTGTGCGCGAGCAGGCTCGACAGCACCAGGCCCGCGGTGGCGGCGACGCCGAAGAGCGCAGCCTGCACGGCCCTCATGGAGACGGCGGCGAACAGGACGACCCCGAGGTAGCAGACCCAGAAGGGGCCGCGGATGCCGCCGGTGAGCGCGCTGCTCGCGGTGACCCAGACGGTGTCGCTGATGAGCAGGAACGCGCGGAAGGCCGTGATGTTGCGCAGCACCAGCTCCGAGCGCGCGGCCAGCGCCGGCAGGAAGGTGAGCAGCGCGGCGACGCCCACCCCGAAGACGGCCCACAGGTACACGGCGACCAGGTGCAGCTCGACGCCGGGGAGCGCCCCGAGCTTGTCCATGAGGGTCGCGGTGACCACGCCGACGAGCAGGCTCACCCAGGTCATGACGGCGGCGGCGCGCGCGAGCCGGATCGTGAAGTCCATCGTCTCCCCCTAGCCGGCGCGCCGGGCGCGCGGCAGCGACTCGGACAGCCGGTACACGGCGTCGAGGTCGAGCACGCCGCACGGGCCGTCCGCGTCGGTGACCTGACCGAGCAGCAGCTCGGCCGCCGTACCTGGCAGGTGGGCCAGCGCGGCCTCGACCCGCTCCGGGTCGAGCAGCTGGGTGCCCTCCACGCCCTCGGTGAGCAGCCCCACGGGCACGCCGCCCCGGTTGAGCACGACGAGCCGGGCCCGGCGGTCCAGCTCGTCCCCGGCCGCCAGCAGCGGCCGCAGGTCGACGACCGCGAGCACCCGGCCGCGCCAGTTGGCGACGCCGGCGAGCCATGCGGGCAGCCCGGGGACGCGCGTCAGACCGGGCGGGCGTCCCACCTCGGCGACCGCCGACATGGGCAGCGCGTAGCGGGAGCCCCCCAACCTGACGACCACGACCTCCTCGGGCGCGGCGGTGCCGGGCTGCTCCTGTTCCACGCAGGCGTCATCGGCGCAATTCCACCTCGGGTGAAGCCCTGTTCTGCCGCGCACCGCTCCTGCCGCCGGCCACGACCGCGCCTGCGGCTCCCGCGACGAGGAACGCGATCCCCCGCCAGCCGCCCGTCACGACCACGTCGCCGCCCGGCCCGGTCGTCGAGAGGAGCACCGCGGGCAGCAGCCACACCAGCCCCGGTACGGCGGCGCCGGCCGGCCTGCCGAGCACGCGGGCGCCCACGGCGCCGAGCCCGAGGTTGCCGAGCGCCGCCAGCAGCGCCGCGAGCGGCAGCGGCGCCCCGAACGGCCGGGCGGCCACGAGGAAGGCCTCCCACACGGCCAGCTCGAGCGCCAGCACGAGCACCAGCGTGTACCGGAGGCTGCGCACGTCGGCAGCCTGGCACGTCAGGCGGTGTCGGCCCCCGACGGGTCGCGGAGGTCGACGACCTGGGTGGCGGCGGCGCGCTCCAGCACGTCGGTGATCTCCGAGCCGATGAGCTCCTCGCGCTCGAGGAGCGCGTCACGCAGCGCCTCCACGAGGTGCCGGTTGGCGGTGAGCAGCTCCCTGGCCGTGGCCTTCTGCCGCTCCAGCAGCGCCTGCACCGCGGCCCGGCCCTGCTCGTCGGCGAGCACCCGGCCGACGATGTTGGTGTCCGAGAACGAGCTGTTCTGCACCGCCATGAACGAGATGAGGTAGCTGTCCATCCCGTGCGCGCCGACCATCTCGGCCGCCACGTTCGTCGCGTAGAGCAGGTCGCCGCCGGGGCCGGTGGAGACGTCGCCGAAGAACAGCTCCTCCGCGCACTGGCCGCCGAACGCGATCTGGATGAGCGCCTCCATCTCGGCCCGCGACCGCGTGTACACGTCCTCGCGGTCGCCGTGCGCGAGCATGCCGAGCGCGCTCTTGCGCTTGACGATGGTCAGCACCTCGAGCCGGCGCTGCGGGGCGGTGAGCCAGGCGAGCGTCGCGTGCCCGGACTCGTGCGTCGCGATGAGCGCCCGCTCGTGGTCGGTGTACTCGACCGGCTGGCCGATCCCGACCTCGGTGGAGAGCCGGGCCCGCTCGAGGTCCTCCCAGGTCATCTGGGTGTCGCCCCGCCGTACGGCGTTGACGAGCCCCTCGTCGCACAGGCTCTCGATCATCACCGGGCTGTAGCCGATGGTGATCGCCGCCAGCGCGTCACGACGGCCCTCGTCGTCGAGCTCGGGGGCGTGGGCCTTGCGGGCGAGGAAGTGGTCGATGAGCTGCCGGCGGCCGGACTTCGCCGGGAGGTCGAACGCGAGCCGGCGGTCGAAGCGGCCGGGCCGCAGCAGCGCCGGGTCGAGCTCGTTGGCGCGGTTCGTCGCGGCGATGAGCAGGATGTTCGGCGCGGTGGTGCTGCGCCGCTGGACCTGCCGGCCGTCCGGCATCAGCAGGTTGAGGCGGTCGATGGCCCACCCGAGGACGCGCTCACGGGTGGTCGGCTGGTCGAAGGACTGCATCTGGACGAGCAGCTCGTTGATGATCGTCGCGGTGTCGCCTGCGCCCATGAAGGCCGAGGTGACCGTGCCGCTCTGCAGCGACGGCAGGCAGGTGGTGCCCGAGCACCCCTGCACGGCGAGCGGCGTCGCGGCGGTCGAGACCCCCGAGCGGGACAGCCCGATGACGTCGATCTCCTCGATGAAGCCGATCGCGCCGCCCTCCTTGCGGGCGGTCTTGCGCAGCGCCCGGAAGTAGCTGCGGACCTTCTTGGCGCTCTGCCCCTGGAACACGCTCTGGAACGCGGTCCCGGTGGCGAACAGGAACGGCACGCCGGCCTCGGCGGCCATCGCGCGGGCGAGGTGGGTCTTGCCGGTGCCGGGCGGCCCCTCGAAGAGCAGGCCGCGCCGCGGCGTGCCGCCCATGCCCTGCTGGAAGGCGTCCCGCGCCAGGAACAGGTTGAGCGAGCGGACGACCTCCTCCTTGACCGGGTCGATGCCCACGACGTCCACGAGCCGGGTCTCGATCTGCTCCGGGCGGTACGTCACGTGCGGTGACCGGCCGAGGAGCCCCGACTGGGCGATGAGGAGGACCGCCATGAGCGTGAAGAACGCCAGCATGGTGGCGAGGTACGGGTCGACGTGCGGCAGCGGCAGGAAGTCGCTGCTGCCCTTCGTGAGCTGCCGCAGCACGACGAGCAGCACGACGAGGGCGGTCCAGTCCAGCAGCTTGCGCCAGCGCTCGCGGCGCAGCCGCTCGCGCGCCTGGCCGACGTCCGCGTCGCGGACCTTCAGCACCAGCTCACCGGTGGACTCGATGAGCCCCTGAAGGCTCTTGTTGCTCAGATCAGGCACGGTGTGACCCCCTCGGAGTCTGACTGTCCCCCCGGTTACGCTCCGTGACTACACCGCGGGCCGTTTATCACCTGATCGGGCTATTCAGTGATCACGCAACGCCGTCGAACAGGTCCGTCTCCCGCCCCCCGCCGGACCGCTCCCCGCGGGCGAGGACGAAGTACTCCACGCCCCACGCCTCCTGCCCCAGGTTGTTCGAGAGCGCGAAGAACGGGCCGTCCACCTCGATCTGGGTGGCGTGCGCCCGCATCGCCTGCATCTTCTGCTCCAGGTACGCCGTCGCGTCGACCGCCGTCGTGACCAGCTCGTCGGGGGTGCCGAAGGGCAGGTCCTCGGCGGAGTCGACCCCGAAGAAGCTCTCGTGCCCGGCCTCCTTGAGCCGGTCGATGCCCTCCTGCAGCACGCTCTTCGGGAACGCCGTGTAGTAGAGCTTCGACGCCGCCCACGGCTCGCCGGCGCCGTACGCCGGGTCGCCCGCTCGCTCGAAGGCCGCCACGGCCACCCGGTGCGCCTGGATGTGGTCCGGGTGGCCGTAGCCGCCGTTCTCGTCGTACGTGACGACGACCTGCGGGCGCACCTCGCGGACCACCTCGACGAGCGCGGCGACGGCCTCGTCGAAGGGCGCCTGCCAGAAGACGTCCGGCCGGTCGTTCTGGGGCACGCCCATCATCCCGCTGTCGCGCCAGCGCCCCGCGCCGCCGAGGAAGCGGTGGTCGCTCACCCCCAGCGCGCGGCAGGCCTCGTCCAGCTCGGTGATGCGGTGCTCGCCGAGCCGGTCCTCCTTGTCGCTCGCCAGGTGGCTCAGGCCCGGGACGAGGATCTCCCCCTCCTCGCCGAGGGTGCAGGTCACGAGGGTGACCTGGGCCCCGGACGCGGCGTACTTCGCCATCGTCGCGCCGGTGCCGATCGTCTCGTCGTCGGGGTGCGCGTGCACCAGGAGCAGCCGCCGGTCCGTCATGCCCCCACCCTAGGTACGGCGTGCGCGCCGCCGCGATGTCCCTGCGCGAGTTGATCTTTCTTGGGTGCGGCTGTCAGGGACACGCCGAGCGTGTCGCCCTGTCGAACGCACCCAAGAGAGATCGCATCCGTGGGCGGGGTCAGTTGAGCGAGGGGTCCGCGGGGTAGCTGGCCACGAGCGCCAGCGGCATGCCCTGCCGGCGGAGCACGTCGCGCCACAGGTGGGCGGGGTCGGGCGAGAAGCAGTCGCCGGGCAGGGCGTCGCACACCCACCAGGCGCCCTCCGCCACCTCGGCCTCGAGCTGCCCGGCCGACCACCCGGCGTACCCGGCGAAGACGCGCACCTCCTGCACGGGGTCGGCGGCCTCGAGGTCCAGGTCGACGGTGCCGAGCCACGGGGCGCCGGGCACGACGACGTACGACGGGTCCTCGGCGACGGGCTCCGCCGGCGGGGCGTGCAGCCGGCCCAGGCAGATCGCCGCCGACTGCTGCACCGGTCCGCCGATGAAGACGCTGACCGGCTCCGGGGAGAGCAGCGCCCAGCCGGGCAGCACCTCGCTGAGCGGCGTGTGCGAGGGCCGGTTCACGACCACGCCGAGGGCCCCGTCGTCCTCGTCGTGCTGCAGCAGCTGCACGACAGTGCGCGCGAAGGTGTCCTCGGTGAGCAGCGGGGTCGCGACCAGCAGGCGACCCGACCAGCTCACCGCCTCGGTCACTGGCCCTGGGCCGCCTTCGCGCGCTGGCCGCGGTTCTTGCTGCGCTCGTTGGCCGACAGCTGCACCTTGCGGATGCGCACCGTCGCCGGCGTGACCTCGACGCACTCGTCCTCGCGGCAGAACTCCAGCGCCTGCTCGAGCGAGAGCGCCTTGTGCGGGATGAGCGGGACGAGGACGTCGGAGGAGCTCTGCCGCATGTTGGTGAGCTTCTTCTCCTTCGTGGGGTTGACGTCCATGTCGTCGGAGCGGGAGTTCTCGCCCACGACCATGCCCTCGTAGACCTCGATGCCCGGCGGCACGAACATCGTCCCGCGCTCCTGCAGGTTCGCGAGCGCGAACGACGTCGTCGGGCCGGAGCGGTCCGCGACCAGCGAGCCGGTCGGCCGGGTGCGGATCTCGCCGTGCCACGGCTCGTACCGCTCGTGCACGTGGTGCAGCAGGCCGGTGCCGCGCGTCTCGGTGAGGAACTCGGTGCGGAACCCGATGAGGCCGCGGGCCGGCACGAGGTACTCCATCCGGATCCAG
>DATJGA010000218.1:0-9102 GCA_035495395.1 Mycobacteriales bacterium
CCTGCACGTTCGGGATCCAGCCGGCGGGCGTCGACGGCGCCGGCCCACCGGTCACGGCCCGGTAGTCCTTGTAGGTCTCGGTGGGGTCGATCGGGCGGATCGCCTTGGAGTCCGACGGAGAGGCCTGCCCGAAGAACCACAGCGGGATCACGACCGCGAACACGACCAGGAGGGTGCGGACCATGTCGAGCGCTGTCTCACGGCCACGCTTCTTCTGCGTCACGAGCCGATCTTCGCGATGAGCGCCAAGGTGTTGTGGATGAGCATCGTCGCCGACGCGTCGTCCTCCGCGACGGCGATCTCGTGGCCGGCCTCGCTGATGACGGTGGTGAGCACCTGCGTCAGCGCGTCGGCCCACAGGTCGTCGCCACGGGCGCCGAGGAGCAGGGCGTTCTGCCGAGTCCACTCACGGTTGCGGCGACGGGAGATCATCTCGAACCCGGGCGGGCCGCCGCCGGCGAGGAACATCCGGGCCAGGTCGCGCTCGGCCCAGCAGCCCTCGAGGTAGCGCCGGCCGCCGATGAGGAACAGCGCCAGCGGGTCCCGCTCCCCCGCGGCGCGCGCCTCGCGGACCGCGGTGGCCGCCCGCTCCTCCTGCCCCGCCTGGTACTCCTCGAACAGCGCGAGGTAGAGCTCGGCCTTGCCGCCGAAGTGGTGGTACAGCGAGCCGACCGAGGCGCCGGCGCTCCCGACGACGTCGGCGATCGAGGCCTCCGCGAAGCCGCTCGCCGCGAAGACCTCGCGCGCCGCCGCGAGCAGCGCGCTCCGCGTCGTCGCGGCGCGGGTCGAGGAGACGGTCACCGCACCAGCCTGGCAGACCGGCTCGGGCGGTTCGCCCGGCACCCTCCCGACCCCGCACCTGCGGCTGGTACGGCGGTATCGTGCCGCACATGCACCAGTACCGCCTCTCGTCCGCGGCGCAGCTGCTGGGCGTCAGCGACGACACCGCCCGCCGCTGGGCGGACGCCGGCCGGCTGCCCACCCGCACCGACGAGGACGGCCGACGGGTGGTCGACGGCGCCGACCTCGCCGCGTTCGCGGTCGCGCTCGCCGGCGACCCCGACGGCCCGGCGACGACGAGCGCGCGCAACGCGTTCGCGGGCATCGTCACCCGCGTCGTGCGCGGCGACGTGGTGTCCCAGGTCGAGGTGCAGTCCGGGCCGCACCGCCTGGTGTCCCTGATGACCACCGAGTCGGTGGACGACCTCGGGCTGGCACCCGGCGTACCGGCGACGGCGTCGGTGAAGAGCACCCACGTCGTGGTGCAGCTGTCGTGAGGCGGCTGCTGCTCGTGCTGCTGCTCGCCCTCAGCGGGTGCAGCGCGCACGCCTCCGACGGCACGCGCGTCACGGTCCTCGCGGCCGCGTCGCTCACCAAGGCCTTCGGGGAGGAGGCGACGGCGTACGAGAGGGCGCACCCCGGCACCGACGTGGTGCTGTCGTTCGCGGGCTCGCAGTCGCTCGTCGCGCAGGTGCAGCAGGGCGCCCCGGCCGACGTCCTCGCCACCGCCGACCCGGCCACGATGGGCGCGGTGAGGGGCGAGCTGGAGGACCCGTCCGTCGTCTTCGCGCACAACGAGCTCGCGATCGTCACGGCTCCCGGCAACCCGCTGCACCTCACGTCGCTGCAGGACCTCACGCGGAGCGGCCTGAAGGTCGTGCTCGCCGGCCCGTCGGTGCCGGTGGGGAAGGCCGCGGCCAAGGCGCTCACGCGGGCGGGCGTACGGGTCACGCCGGTCTCGCTCGAGGACGCGGTGACCGGCGTCGTGGGCAAGGTGCGGCTCGGGGAGGCCGACGCGGGCATCGCCTACGTCACCGACCTCGGCGGCGGCGTCGGCGGCGTGCCCCTGGGGGGCACGAGGACCGACCTCGCCATCGGCCCGCTCACCGGCGCCGGCCGCGCCTTCGTGCAGTTCGTGCTCGGCGCCGAGGGCCAGGCGATCCTGAAGAAGCACCGCTTCCAGTGAGGACCCGGCCGCCGCTCGCGCTCGTCCTGCCCGCCGCGCTGGCGGCCCTGCTGGTCCTGCTGCCGCTGGCCGGGCTGCTGACCCGCACGCCGTGGGCCCGCATCCTCGAGCTGCTCGGCAAGGAGCAGGTGCGCCAGGCGCTGTGGCTCTCGGTGCGCTGCGCCCTGTCCGCCACCTTGCTGGCGCTGCTGCTGGGGGTGCCGCTCGCCTGGGTGCTCGCCCGGCTGCCCTTCCCGGGCCGCCGGCTGCTGCGCGGCCTGGTCACCGTGCCGCTGGTGCTGCCCCCGGTGGTCGGCGGCGTCGCGCTGCTGCTCGCCTTCGGCCGCCGCGGCGTGCTCGGTCCGCTGCTCGAGGACGCGGGAGCGGTCCCCGCGTTCACCACGTACGGCGTGGTGCTGGCCGAGACGTTCGTCGCGATGCCCTTCCTCGTCCTCACCGTCGAGGGCGCGCTGCGGTCGCTGCCGACGACGCCCGAGGACGTCGCGTCGTCGCTCGGGGCGGGACCGCTGCGCGTCTTCCGCACGGTGACCCTGCCGTCGGTGCTGCCGGCGCTCGCGGCCGGCACCGCGCTCACCAGCGCACGCGCGCTCGGCGAGTTCGGGGCCACCATCACGTTCGCCGGCTCCTACCCGGGACGCACCCAGACCGTGCCGATCGCGATCTACGCGCTGCTGCAGGACGACCCGCCCGCGGCGTACGCGCTGTCCGCGGTGCTGCTGCTCGTCAGCGTGAGCATCATCCTGGGCCTGCGGGGGCGGTTGCGGTGAGGGCGCGGGTGCGCACGCCGTGGGTGCAGGCCGAGGTCGCCTGCGACCCGGGCACGGTGCTCGCCGTGACCGGGCCGAACGGCGCGGGCAAGTCGACGCTCCTCAAGGCGCTGGCCGGCGTCCTGCCGAACGCCGGTGACGTCGAGGTCGGCGGGCGCCCGGTGGGGCACCTCCCGCCGTACCGCCGGGACGTGGGGTGGGTGCCGCAGCAGGCCGCCCTGCTGCCGCACCTCACCGCCCGCGACAACGCGGCGTACGCGCTGCGGGCCCGTGGCGTGCCGCGCCGGCTCGCCCGCGAGCGGGCGCAGGTGTGGCTGGACCGGCTCGGGGCAGAGCACCTGGGTGACGTCCGACCGCCGGCCCTCTCAGGGGGCCAGACCGCCCGTGTCGCGCTCGCCCGGGCGCTCGTGCACGACCCCGCACTGCTGCTGCTCGACGAGCCCCTGGCCGCCCTCGACGCGCAAGGGCACGAGGCGGTGCGCGAGGTCCTGCGCGGCGCGCTGCGCGGCAGCGGTACGGCGACGCTGCTCGTGACGCACGACGCGACCGACGTCGCCGTGCTCGCCGACGCGGTCCTGCGGCTGGAGGGCGGGAGGGCTGTGGCGGGCAGCACTACTCTCGGGCCATGACGCAGCCCGACGTGCCGGATGCCCTGTCCGTGTCCCGCGAGGCACCGGACCGCAACATCAGCCTGGAGCTGGTGCGCGTGACCGAGGCGGCGGCGATGGCCGCCGGGCGCTGGGTCGGGCGCGGCGACAAGATCGGCGGCGACGGCGCAGCGGTCGACGCCATGCGCCAGCTCATCGGCACGGTCGGCATGCGCGGCGTGGTGGTCATCGGCGAGGGCGAGAAGGACGAGGCGCCCATGCTGTTCAACGGCGAGGTCGTGGGCAGCGGCGAGGGGCCGGAGTGCGACGTCGCCGTCGACCCCATCGACGGCACCACCCTCATGGCCAAGGGGATGCCCAACGCCATCGCGGTCCTCGCCGTCGCCGAGCGCGGCACGATGTACGACCCCTCGGCCGTGTTCTACATGGAGAAGCTCGTCGTGGGGCCGGAGGCCGCCGACGTCGTCGACATCACCGCACCGGTCGCCCACAACGTGCAGGCGGTCGCGAAGGCCAAGGGCGGGGCGGTCGAGGACGTCACCGTCTGCATCCTCGACCGGCCGCGGCACGAGGAGCTCGTGCGCGAGGTGCGCGACGCCGGCGCGCGCATCAAGTTCATCAGCGACGGCGACGTCGCGGGCGCGGTCATGGCCGCGAACGGCGGCAGCGGCGTGGACATGCTGCTCGGCATCGGCGGCACTCCCGAGGGGATCATCGCGGCGTGCGCCGTGAAGTGCCTGGGCGGCGTCATCCAGGCCCGGCTGTGGCCGCAGAAGAAGCTGGAGTTCGAGCGCGCCGCGGAGGCCGGTCTCGACCTCGGCGCCGTGCTCTCCACCAACGACCTGGTCAGCAGCGACAACGTCTTCTTCGTCGCGACCGGCATCACCGACGGCGAGCTGGTCCGCGGTGTCCGGTACCGCGGCGGCGGCGCGAGCACCGAGTCGCTGGTCATGCGCTCGAAGTCCGGCACCATCCGCCGGGTCATCAGCGAGCACCGGCTCACCAAGCTCGCCGCCTACGCCTCGATCGACTTCTCCCAGCCCCGCTAGCACGCCGTGCGCCTGGCCACCTGGAACGTCAACTCCATCGGGGCGCGGCTGCCGCGCTTCCTCGAGTGGCTCGAGCTCGCGCAGCCCGACGTCGTCGCCCTGCAGGAGACGAAGACCGCGACCTTCCCTGAGGTGGGCGACCTCGGGTACGAGGTGGCGCACTCCGGCGACGGCCGCTGGAACGGCGTGGCCGTGCTCTCACGGGTCGGGCTCGAGCAGGTCGACGCGACGCTCGACGGCCACCCAGAGCCACGGATCGTCAGCGCGCAGTGCGGCCCGGTGCACGTGACGAGCGTGTACGTCCCGAACGGCCGGGCGCTGGGCGACCCGCACTACGACTACAAGCTCGCCTGGTTCGCCGCGCTCCGCGAGCGGCTCGACCGCTTCGACCCGGCGCAGCCGCTCGTGGTGATGGGCGACTTCAACGTGGCCCGCACCGACGACGACGTCTGGGACCCGGCCGCCTTCCGCGGCTCGACGCACGTGACGCCCGCAGAGCGCGCGGCCATGGACGCGCTCGTCGACTGGGGCCTGGTGGACGTCGTCCCGCGACCGGGCAAGGGCGACCACCCGTTCACGTACTGGGACTACCGCGCGGGGATGTTCCACAAGGACATGGGCATGCGCATCGACTACGTGCTCGCGACGCGCGCGGTGGCGGTGCAGGACGCCTGGGTCGACCGCGAGGCGCGCAAGGGCAAGGGCGCGAGCGACCACGCGCCGGTCGTCCTCGACGTCGAGGTCTGAGCCGTGCGTTGGGTGCTGCTGCTGCGGGCGGTCAACGTCGGTGGCAACAACGCGCTGGCGATGAAGGACCTGACGCGGGTGCTGGAGGAGCTCGGTCACGCCGAGGTGAGGACCTACCTCAACACCGGCAACGCGACCTTCGAGAGCAGCGCCCGCTCCGCGCAGTCGCTCGCGACCGGCGTCGAGCAGGCGCTGCGCAAGAGCCTGCACCTCGACGTCCGCGCCTGCGTCCGCAAGGAGGCCGACCTGCGCGCGGCGCTCGACGAGCTGCCCGACCTCCCCGGCTACGTCACGGTGAACGTGCTCTTCGACAAGCCCACGGCCGCCGCGCTGAAGGAGTTCCTCGCCACCGACTGGTCGCCCGAGGTGGTCCAGGGCAACGACCAGGTGCTCTACATCGGCTTCCAGCACGCGGGCAGGACCAAGCTCACGCTCGCCAGGATCGAGAAGGCGCTCGGCGTCAGCGCCACGGCCCGCACCCCCGCGACGCTGCGCAAGCTGCTGGCCTGAGCGGGCTCAGCCGCTCAGGCCGGGCAGCTCCGCCCGGGCCGCCTCGGGCGCCATCCCGAGCGCCTCCAGCAGGTCGATCGCGACGACGCGCAGCTGGCCGACGAGCACCTGGTCCGCGAGGGAGGTCGCGCCCAGGGCGGCCGGGTCGAGCCGGCCGGCCACGGCCAGCAGCGGGAGCAGCGCGTCCTCGGTGCCCAGCAGCGCGACGGCGTCCGCCAGCTCGTCGAGCAGCCCGGGCAGCGGCGCCGCCAGCGGCTGGCCCATCTGCACCGAGCTGAGCGTCCGCCGTACCCCGACCCGCAGGTTGCGCGAGCTCATCGTGAGGGCCGAGGCGAGCCGCTCCGCGGCCTCCCACTCCTCGGCGCGCGTCGACCGCAGCGGGGTCAGCCGGGCCGTCTCCCGGCCGTCGGCGATCGCCGCCTTCCAGGCGACGAGGTCGGTCTCGAGGGTCCGGCCGTTGGCCAGCGCGAGGGCGATGAGCACGGGGGACGCCGTCCGCGCCCCCTCCGCGGTCGCGCGCAGCACCTGCGCGAGCTTCGCGACGTACGCCGTGCCGAGCCGGCGCGCCTCCCGCCACGGGTCGGTGGGCAGCAGCGCCGCGACGACCAGCGCCGCGGCACCGCCGACGAGCGCGTCCTGCCAGCGGTGCAGCCCGCTCTGCGGCGACCGCGGCAGGACCACGACGAAGACCGCCTGCAACCCGGTCTGCGTCACCGCGAGCCCGGTGCCACCGAGCGCGAGGACCAGCAGCAGCGCGACCACCACGACGACGCCGACCTGCCAGGCGCCCTGCCCGATGAGCCCCACGAGCAGGTCCCCGATCGCGACGCCGAGGGCCACGCCGACGGCGAGCTCCGCGGTCCGTCGCAGCCGGCCGCCACCGGAGACGCCGAGAGCCACCACGGCGGCGACCGGGGCGAAGAACGGCCGCTGGTGACCGAGCACGTGCGTCGCGAAGGCCCAGGCACCGGACGCACCGAGGCCGCACTGGACCGCCGGCCACGCGCCGACGCGCACGCGCGCCAGCGCCTCACCCACCGACGACCGGAGGTCCACCCGCCAAACCTAGACTTGGCGCATGCCCGAGTTCGCGTACACCGACCTGCTGCCCGTCGGACCGGACGACACGCCGTACCGGCTGCTCACCGCCGACGGGGTCTCCACGGTCGAGGCGGCGGGGCGCACGTTCCTGCAGGTCGAGCCCGAGGCGCTGACGCTGCTTGCCCGCACCGCCATGCGCGACATCTCCCACCTGCTGCGGCCGGCCCACCTGGCGCAGCTGCGGCGGATCCTCGACGACCCCGAGGCGTCGGCCAACGACCGCTTCGTGGCCCTCGACCTGCTGAAGAACGCGAACATCGCGGCGGGCGGCGTGCTCCCGATGTGCCAGGACACCGGCACCGCGATCGTCATGGGCAAGCGCGGCCAGACCGTCCTCACCGACGGGTACGACGAGAAGCACCTCTCGCGGGGCATCTACGACGCGTACACGCAGCTGAACCTGCGGTACTCCCAGCTGGCGCCGCTGACCATGTGGGAGGAGAAGAACACCGGCAACAACCTGCCGGCGCAGATCGAGCTCTACGCCACCGGCAAGGACTCCTACGAGTTCCTGTTCATGGCCAAGGGCGGCGGCTCGGCGAACAAGAGCTACCTGTACCAGGAGACGAAGGCCGTCCTGAACCCCGCCTCGATGATGCGGTTCCTCGAGGAGAAGATCCGCTCGCTCGGCACGGCTGCGTGCCCGCCGTACCACCTGGCGATCGTCGTCGGCGGCACCAGCGCGGAGTACGCGCTGAAGACGGCGAAGTACGCCAGCGCCAAGTACCTCGACACGCTCCCCACCGAGGGATCCCTTGCAGGACAGGGCTTCCGGGACCTCGACCTCGAGCTGCAGGTGCACGACCTGACGGCGAGGCTGGGCATCGGCGCGCAGTTCGGCGGCAAGTACTTCTGCCACGACGTGCGCGTCGTGCGGCTGCCCCGGCACGGCGCCAGCTGCCCCGTCGCGATCGCGGTGAGCTGCAGCGCCGACCGGCAGGCACGGGCGAAGATCGACGCGCAGGGCGTGTGGCTCGAGCAGCTGGAGACCGAGCCGGCCCACTACCTGCCCGAGGTCACCGACGAGCACCTCGACGACGACGTCGTGCACGTCGACCTCAACCAGCCGATGTCCGCCATCCGGTCGCTGCTGTCGACGCTGCCCGTGCGCACCCGGCTGTCGCTGTCCGGTCCGCTCGTCGTGGCCCGCGACATCGCGCACGCGAAGATCGCCGAGCTGCTCGACGCCGGGCAGCCGATGCCGCAGTACCTGCAGGACATGGCGGTCTACTACGCCGGCCCCGCGAAGACCCCCGAGGGCATGGCCAGCGGCTCCTTCGGCCCGACCACGGCGGGCCGGATGGACTCCTACGTCGCGAGGTTCCAGGCCGCGGGCGGCTCGCTCGTCATGCTCGCGAAGGGCAACCGCTCGCAGCAGGTCACCGACGCCTGCAAGCAGTACGGCGGGTTCTACCTCGGCTCGATCGGCGGGCCGGCCGCTCGGCTGGCGCAGGACTGCATCAAGAAGGTCGAGGTGCTCGAGTACCCCGAGCTCGGCATGGAGGCGGTCTGGCGGATCGAGGTCGAGGACTTCCCCGCCTTCGTCGTCGTCGACGACAAGGGCAACGACTTCTTCGCCGACCCGGCGGGCACCGGCGGTCCCACTCCGGTCGCGATCACGACACGCCCCTGATTCCGGACACGTAACGGCTCGTCCGTCCGGTTTGGCGCCCCTTGTCGGGCGCAGTGGGCCGCTCGGCGGTCAAGCCGGTACGCCGTTCGGCCGATGAACAGGGAGTCGCCACCCGCGGTGACCGCGCCCGACAGGCGCGTGCCGGACCCTCGTGGAGCAGACCCCCGTGCGTACCCCTGCCCGTGCCCTCCTCGTCACCGCCGTGGTGATCCCCCTCGCCGTGGCGATCGCCGCCCCCGGCCTGGCCGCGCCGAAGGCACGGCACCGCACGACCGCCGCGGACACCTCGGCGCCCGTCGTCTCGGTCTCGTCGCCGACCAGCGGGAGCACCACCAGCGGCACGCTGACGGTCTTCGGCGCCGCGTCCGACGACGTCGGCGTCAGTGCCGTCGCGCTGTCCGTCGACGGCGCGGGCTGGCAGACCGCCGGCGGCACGACGAGCTGGAGCCTGTCCCTGGCGGGCCTCGCCGGCGGCACCCACAGCGTCGTGGCCCGGGCCACCGACGCGGCCGGCAACACCGGCACGACGAGCGTGAGCTTCACGGTCTCGACCGCGTCGCCGTCCCCGACGACGACGACGTCACCGACCCCGTCGCCCTCGCCGACGCCCACCGCGTCACCGACCCCGGCCCCGGCCCCGACCACGACGAGCTCGAGCACGGCGCCGGACACCCAGGGCAGCTGGGTCAGCCCCGAGGGCGTCACCATCACCATCAGCTCG
>DATJGA010000219.1:0-5095 GCA_035495395.1 Mycobacteriales bacterium
CAGGATCGCCGTACGGGCTGCGGCGTCCGGGGGCGGGACGTACACGAGCTTCTCCAGCCGGCCGGGGCGCAGCAGCGCGGGGTCGACGAGGTCGGGCCGGTTGGTCGCGCCGATGACGACGACGTCGCGGAGCTCCTCGACGCCGTCGAGCTCGGTGAGCAGCGACGCGACGACGCGGTCGGTGGTGCCGCCGTCGGTCGACTGGCCGCGCACCGGCGCGAGGGCGTCGACCTCGTCGAGGAACACCAGCGTCGGCGCTGCCTCGCGGGCGCGGCGGAACAGCTCCCGCACCGCCTTCTCGGACTCGCCGACCCACTTCGACAGCAGCTCGGCGCCCTTCACCGACAGCACGTTCGTGTGCCCTGACCCGGCGATCGCCTTGACGAGGTAGGTCTTCCCGCAGCCCGGCGGCCCGTAGAGCAGCAGCCCGTGCGGCGGGTCGACCCCGAGCCGGTCGAAGGTGTCCGGGTACTGCAGCGGCCACAGCACCGCCTCGGTCACGGCCTGCTTCACCTCGGCCATGTCGCCGACGTCGTCGAGGGAGACCTGGGCGAGGTCGAGCCGCGCGCCGCCGAGGGAGGTCGGGCGGACCACCTCGAGCGCGGCGCCGAAGTCGGCGGCCGCCACCGTCGGCGCGTCGGTGCCCGTCTGCCGGGCCGCCGCCCGCAGCCCGGCCTCCCGCACCAGCGCCAGGAGGTCGGCAGCGACGAACCCGGGTGTGCGGCCGGCGACGTCCTCGAGCACGACGTCCGGTGCCAGCGGCACGTGCTGCACGCCGCGCTGCAGCAGCTTGAGCCGGGTCGCCCGGTCGGGCATCGGCAGCACCAGCTCGTGGTCGAGCGTCCCCGGCGCCCGCAGCTCGGGGGTCACCGACTCCGGCCGCGAGGTCGTGCAGACCACGGCGAGCCGCCCGGCCGCCACCGCCTCCCGCACGGCGGTCAGCACCCACGTCGACAGGGCGCCGCCGCCCTCGCGCGGGGTGAGGGCGTCGACGTCCTCGACGAGCAGCACCGAGGGGAACGCCTTGGTGCCCTCGGCGACGAGCGAGGAGATCTGCTGGGTCGCCGCGTTCGGCTCCAGCCCGGCGAGCGTCGGGCCCCAGACCCGGCGCAGCCGCACCCCGAGCGAGGCGCAGACCGCCTCGACCACGGCGCCCTTGCCGGAGCCGGCCGGACCGGTGACGAGCACGCCCAGCTGCGGCCGGGTGCCGAGCCGGGCCAGCAGGTCGGCGCGGTGGAAGCCCAGGTCGAGCCACTCGGTGAGCGCGGCGACCTGCTTCTCCAGCCCCGGCAGGTCGGGCGGCTTCGCCTCGTGCACCGGCGGGACGACGATCGGCGTCGCGCTCCCGGTGGTGGCGACGCCGCCCTGCCAGCCGACCACCGTGCCCATGGTGACGACGGCCGGGCCGTCGGGCGCGCAGGCGGAGATCTCCAGCAGCAGCGAGGACCAGGCCGGCCCGAGCCGGTTCGCCAGCGTCCGCCGGGTGCCGACCACGTCGACCGCGGAGATCGGGGCGAGGTCCTGGGGCAGCAGCGAGACCTGGTCGCCGGCGGTCAGCGCCTTGCCGAGCAGCGCGGTGCGCAGCATCTCCGGGTCGACGGCGCCGACCACCTCGGGCGCCGCCCGCACGGTCACCTGGGCCGCCTCGCGGTCGGCGCCGCGCTCGACGTGCACGACGCTGCCGTCGGGCACGCCCATGTTGCCGAGCACCAGCTCGTCGCACAGCAGCTCGTGCTGGCCGGTGCCGGGCGGGGCGACCGCGACCAGCCCACCCGTCGTACGGCGCCCGTGCAGCACGACGACGTCCCACGGCGCCAGGCCGAGGGCGGCCAGGGCGTCGGCGTGCAGCCGCACGATCCCGCGGCGCTGGTCCAGCGCAGAGGGGTACAGCCGGGCGGTCAGGTCGAGCACCGGCGGAGGGTACGACGGCTTGTCACCCCCGGGAGTGACGTGCGGTCACCGCGCGTCCCGCACACTGCGGGGACCGGTGGCGTGACGGACCACGCCGCTCACCTCGTCGCGCCGGTGCCGCAGGACTCGGCACCGCGCCCTCGGGAGCGCAGCGTGCTGGCAACCGACCACCCTGGGACCGTCACGACCGGCCGGCAGGTGCCGACGAGCGCGCTGCTCGCGGCCAAGGCCGTGCGCGCCGCCGACGCCGCGCGGCGCCGCACGCTGCGGGGGACGACCGCCCCGGAACCCGGTGGCAAGGCTCCCGTAGACTGACCGCCACAACTTCACAACCTTCATCCAGAGGGGCACCAGGGACACGGCCCGACGACGCCCCGGCAACCAGCCTTGCGAGGCCAGGTGCCAAGTCCGTCCCGCGCGTGCGCGGGAAAGATGAGGAGAGCGTTCCCCTTGACCAGCGTTGCCCCCGCCGCCTTCGCGGCGTCCCCCGCCGTCGGACTGGTCTGCCGCGAGTGCGGCAAGCACAGCCCCCTGGCGCCCGTGCACGTGTGCGACAACTGCTTCGCGCCCCTCGAGGTCGAGTACGACGAGGACCGCCTGCGCCTGGTGACCCGGGCCTCGATCGAGGCAGGCCCGCAGAGCATCTGGCGGTACGCCGGGCTGCTGCCCGCCGGCCAGGACCTCGAGACCCGGGTGGACCTGGGCGCCGGGATGACCCGGCTGCGCCCGGCCCCGAACCTCGCCAAGGCGCTCGGCATGCGGTCGCTGCTGGTCAAGGACGACAGCGGCAACCCCACCCACTCCTTCAAGGACCGCGTCGTGTCGGTCGCGCTGTCGGCCGCCCGCGCCTTCGGGTACACGACGGTCTCCTGCGCCTCGACCGGCAACCTCGCCAACTCCGTCGCCGCGCACGCCACCCACGTCGGGCTGCGTGCGGTCGTGTTCATCCCGAGCGACCTCGAGCAGGGCAAGGTCGTGCAGACCGCGGTCTACGGCCAGACCCTCGTCGCCGTCGACGGCACCTACGACGACGTGAACCGGCTCTGCTCGGAGATCGCGGAGAACGAGGACTGGGCGTTCGTCAACGTCAACGTCCGCCCCTACTACGCCGAGGGCTCCAAGACGCTGGGCTACGAGGTCGCCGAGCAGCTCGGCTGGCGCCTGCCGGAGCAGGTCGTCATCCCGATGGCGTCCGGGTCGCTGCTCACCAAGGTCGACAAGGCCTTCCGCGAGCTCGGCAAGCTCGGTCTGGTCGAGCCCACGCCGTACAAGGTCTACGGCGCGCAGGCGACCGGCTGCTCGCCGATCGCGACGGCGTACGAGAACGGCTGGGACGTCGTGAAGCCGGTGAAGCCGGACACCATCGCCAAGTCGCTCGCGATCGGCAACCCGGCCGACGGCCCCTACGCGCTGGACGTCGTACGGCGCACGGGCGGGGCGATGGGCCACGTCAGCGACGACGAGGTGATCGAGGGCATCCAGCTGCTGGCCTCGACCGAGGGCGTGTTCGCCGAGACCGCCGGCGGCGTCACCGTCGCGACGCTGCGCAAGCTGCTGCGCGAGGGCGCGATCGACCCCGACCTGGAGACGGTCGTCCTCAACACCGGCGACGGGCTGAAGACCATCGAGGCGACCGCGGTGACCTCGGTGCCGACCGTCACCATCGCCCCGTCGTACGGTGCGTTCGCGAAGTCCGGCGCAGCCTGAGGGAGAGCACGTGAGCGACGAGGTCCTGGTCGAGCGGCGCGGGGCCGTGCAGGTCATCACGATCAACCGGCCGGAGGCGCGCAACGCGCTGAACGCCGCCGTAGCCCAGGGCGTCGCCGCCGCGGTGGACGAGCTCGACGAGGACGACACCCTGCGGGCGGCCGTGCTCACCGGTGCCGGCGGGACGTTCTCCAGCGGCATGGACCTCAAGGCCTTCATGCGCGGGGAGACCCCGGGCATCGAGGGGCGCGGGCTGTGCGGCATCACGACGACGCCGCCGCACAAGCCGCTCGTCGCCGCGGTGGAGGGCTACGCGCTCGCGGGCGGGTTCGAGCTGCTGCTGGCGTGCGACCTCGTCGTCGCGGGGGACACCGCCAGCTTCGGCGTGCCGGAGGTGAAGCGGGCGCTCGTGGCGGCCGGCGGGGCGGCGTTCCTGCTCTCGCAGCGGGTGCCGCAGGCGCTCGCCCTGGAGCTGCTGCTCACCGGCGAGCCGGTGACCGCCGCCCGGGCGGCCGAGATGGGGCTGGTCAACCGGGTCGTGCCGGCCGGCGGCGCGCTCGACGCGGCCGTGGAGCTCGCGACGACCATCGCCGCCAACGGACCGCTCGCCGTCGCGGTGACCAAGCAGCTGGCCCGCTCGTCCGGCGACTGGACCCTCGAGGAGGGCTGGCGCAAGAACGAGGAGCTGGCCATGCCGGTCTTCGTCTCCGAGGACGCCATGGAGGGCGCCACCGCCTTCGCCGAGAAGCGCCCGCCGGTCTGGAAGGGCCGCTAGGCGGCGGCTTGCACTCTCGGGGGGCGAGTGCCAACATGGGCGCTGGCACTCAGGTAGCCTGAGTGCCAGATCTCCCGGCGAGACCGGCCATCCGGTCGTCCGTCGCGGGCGCCCCGCGGAGATCGCTGAAGCACCACCCCTACCGGGAGGAACCACAGCATGGCCAAGTTGATCGCCTTCGACGAGGAGGCCCGCCGCGGTCTCGAGCGCGGCATGAACCAGCTCGCCGACGCCGTCAAGGTCACCCTCGGCCCCAAGGGCCGCAACGTCGTCCTGGAGAAGAAGTGGGGCGCCCCCACCATCACCAACGACGGTGTCTCGATCGCCAAGGAGATCGAGCTCGAGGACCCCTACGAGAAGATCGGGGCCGAGCTCGTCAAGGAGGTCGCGAAGAAGACCGACGACGTCGCGGGTGACGGCACCACCACCGCCACCGTGCTCGCCCAGGCGCTCGTGCGCGAGGGCCTGCGCAACGTCGCTGCCGGCGCGAACCCGATGAGCCTGAAGAAGGGCATCGAGGCCGCTGTCGAGCGCGTCGTCGAGGCCATCGGCCAGGCGGCCAAGGACGTCGAGACCAAGGAGCAGATCGCGGCCACCGCGAGCATCTCCGCTGCTGACACCACGGTCGGCGAGATCATCGCCGAGGCCATGGACAAGGTCGGCAAGGAGGGCGTGATCACGGTCGAGGAGAGCAACACCTTC
>DATJGA010000220.1:0-10023 GCA_035495395.1 Mycobacteriales bacterium
GGGCAGCGCAGCCGCGAGCGCGGGCACCCCGCCGTACTGGCCCGGCTCGGGCTCGAGCCGCTGCTCGACCTGCGGCTGCGCGCCGGCGAGGGGGCCGGTGCGTGCCTGGCCGCCGGTCTGCTGCTCAGCGGCCTGCGCGTCCGCCGGGAGACCGCCCGCACCCGCTGACCCGTGGCATGACAGCGGGGCGCCTCCCCCCGGAAGCGCCCCGCTGGTCCTGCTGCACGACGGGCTGGGTCGCGCAGCCCTGGGCCGCGGCGTGCCGTCGTGCTTGTGACCGGAGTTTCGCCGCGCTCCCCCGAACTCCTGCCCGGGATCAGGAAATGTTGCTGTCTGCTACGGAGCGACGAGGGGCAGCGCGAGGACCGGCGCCGTGACGGTGTACTGCTGGCCGACGAGGGGGTCGGGCAGGCCCCAGACCGCGTCGCTGCCGGCGAGGACGAGCACCAGGGAGTGGCCGGCCGCGACGACCGCGTCCTGCGGGCGCAGCGTGATGGTCACCCGCTGGTGGGCGCCGGGCACCAGCGCCGTCGGCGCCGCGAGCGAACGGGCGTACCGCAGGTCCAGCAGCCCGAGGGTGACGACGCGGGTGCTGCCGTCGGGAGCCTTGTCGAGCAGCGTCGCGTCGAGCTGACCGCGGGTCGACAGCACGGAGACGTCGACGGTCACCTCGCCACCGCCGGCCAGTCGGCGCGGCGCCTTGAACGGCGCCGTCGTCCACTGGGCCAGGGTCGGGTCGCCGGGCGCCATGACCTGCTTGAAGGCCTTCGACGTCTGGGTCCCGGTGTTGACGAAGGTGCTGGACCCCTTGAACGCCAGGGTCTGTCGCGCGGTCAGCGGCAGGGAGGTGCGCCACCTGTTGTCGTACCCCTGTGACAGCACGCTCGGGAACGGGCGCAGGACGGAGGCGGGCGCCCCCTTGAGGTAGCGGGCGTAGAAGGCGTCGAGGTAGGAGCGGGCGTCGACGTCGCCGAGCCTGCGGCCGCCGGAGAAGACGTCGGTGTGGTCCCACTGCCCGACGACGGCGCGCTTGTCGGTGCGCAGGTTCAGCCAGAAGCGGGTGAACTGGTCGGGCTTGGTGTTGAAGTCGCGCCAGCCGTGCTGCATGAGCACCGCCGCCTTCACGTTGCCCGCCCGCAGCGACCAGTCGCGCTCCTGCCAGAAGCCGGCGTACGTCGGGTCGGCGACGTGTCCGCGCAGGTTGTGCTCCACCAGCTCGCACTCCGACGCCTTGTCGCTCGCATTGGCCAGGTGCTGCTGCGGCGTGCGGTCGGGGTCGGTGTTGGGGGTGCGGCCGAGGACGGCGTCGAACAGGTCGGGCGTGCCGACCGGGTACCCGGTGTCGTCGGGTGAGGGGTCGTCGTCGGTGCTGTTGTGGGTGACCGCGTGGTCGTAGTTGTAGCCGTACCAGCTGGTCACCGGCTCCTGCGGCACGATCGCCGCGAGGTGCTTGGGCGCGAGGGTGGCGATCTCCGTCTGGATCGCGCCGTCGTACGACGTGCCGATCATGCCGACCTTGCCGCTGCTCCAGCTCCGCGTGCCCAGCCACTCGACGACGGCCGCGCCGGCACCGGCCTCGGCCGGGCCGCCGTAGTCCCAGCAGCCGCTGGACTCGCCGGTGCCGAGCAGGTCCGCGAAGGCGACGGCGTACCCCTGCTTGGTGTAGCGGTCGGAGTAGAAGCTCGTGGTGACGCCCGCGGCCCGGACCCGCGTGTACAGGTACCGGTACGGCGACATCTGCAGGATCACCGGCATCCGCCCCTTCGCCGGGCGGTGGAACTCGACGTACACGTCGCCGTAGGGCGTGGGCACGTAGGCGTGCTCGGCCACGAACCCCGGGTACGGCGAGGTCTCGGCGTGGCTGGGGACGGCCAGGCCGGCGAGGACGAGCAGCGGGGCGACGAGCAGGAGCAGGCGCTTCACCCGGTTCAGTTCGCCCCGGGCTCCCGGCCTCCTGCTTTCCGGCGCGGCAGCAGCGGCCGGGCGGTCCGGTGCCGCAGGCACCCCGCCAGGACACCGGCGCCGTACGCGGCCTGGTCGAGCAGCGCCCGCGCGGCGTAGGGCCCGAGGTCCTCGCGGGGGCGGCGCTCGCCCCACTCGACGACAGCCGGTGCGAGCAGCAGCGCGGCGACGCGGCGGTCCCTCCCGGCGGCGAGCCAGGCGAGCGGGCCGAGCAGCTGCAGCGCCCGGCCCAGCCCGAGCGCGGTGCCGGTCGTCGCCGCGGCGACGCACCGGGCGGACAGCGCCGGGTCGTGCAGGGTCCGGTCGAGGCGCGCGGTGCTGACCGCGGCGACGCCGGCGGCGAGGACCGGGCGGCGGGCGAGGGCCAGCGCGACGACGGCCGTCGGCCACGGCGGGAGCACCAGGTGGGTGACGTTCTCGGGGTGCCGCAGGGACAGGGGTGCGGCGCTGCTGCCGTAGTGGAAGCGCCGCACCAGCCGCCCCGCGAGGTCGCCGGGCTCGGCGTGCTCGACCACGACCCGCGGGTCGTAGCGGAGGACACCTCCCGCCTGGTGCAGCCGCCACACGAGGTCGACGTCCTCGCCGTACCGGAGGGACTCGTCGAAGGGGAGGAGGGCGCTGCGGCGCACGACCAGCGCCGCGGTGGGCAGGTACGCGACCGGGCCGCCGGGGCGGACCTGCGCCGGGTGCGGGCCGAGGTCGAGCGGCGAGCGCGGACCGCCGGTGACACGCGGCGCCACGGCCACCACGGAGGGGTCCTCGAAGTGCCCGCGCAGCGCCTCGAGCCAGCCCGTCGGCGGCAGGCAGTCGCTGTCGAGGAACGCCACGAAGTCCTTGTCCAGCAAGGGGATCGCGGTGTTGCGGGCCGCTGCCGGGCCGCCGTTCTCGCGGCGGACGCACCGCGCGCCGTGCCGGCCGCAGACGGCGGCGACGTCCTCGGTGGAGCCGTCGTCGACGACGAGCACGTCGTACCCGACCAGCGCGGCGAGGCAGACCTCGAGCCGGGCGGTGCGGTCCCTGACCGGGACGACGACGGTGACGTCGTCCGCCGGCCGCGGGTCGGGGGCGGGGTGCGCGGCACCGGCGTCGAGCAGCCGGCGCGCGAGGACAGGACCCGGCTCCTCGAGCTGCTCGGCCCCCGCACCCGTGAGCCGCAGCAACCGGCCGGTCGGGGTGAGCAGGGTGCGCCCGCCGTCGCGGACGCGCGTGCGCGGGTCGAGCACGACCCTCACCGCCCGCCCCCGCCCCGCTTGTCTACGCAACCCGCCGTCCGAGCGACTCGCCGGCGACCCGGAGGCGGCGTGTTCCGAAGACAAGCGGACGTCACAGGGCGAGGCCGCCGTCGACGGCGACGTCGGCGCCGGTCACGCCGCTGCTGGCCGGACCGGCGAGCCACACGAGCGCGGCCGCCACCTCCTCCGGCTCGAGCAGCCGCTCGAGGGGCTGCTGCCGGGCGAAGTGCTCCGCGTCGGCGAGCCCGTACAGGCGGGCGCTCTCCTCCAGCACCGGGGTGCGCGTCGAGCCGGGCGAGACGCAGCTCGCGGTGACGCCGGTGCCGCGCAGCTCGGCGGCCAGCCCGCGGACCAGACCGGTGACGCCGGCCTTGGCGGCGCAGTACGCCGCGAGCATCGGCAGCCCGCGGGTGGCCGCGGCGCTGGAGACCGCGACGAACCGGCCCGACCGGGGCGCAGGCCGGCGGAGCAGGGCGGGAACCGAGGCGCGGGCGAGGGCGACGACGCCGTGCAGGTCGACGTCGAGGACCGCGGCGAGCTGGTCGGCGTCCTGCTCCCAGAGGGGTACCCCACCGGCCACCACCCCGGCGACGGCGAGCGCGGCGTCGAGACCGCCGAAGCGCTCCTCGGCAAGCGCCACCGCGGCGGCGAGGTCGGCCGGGCTCGTGGTGTCGGCGACGAACGGCAGGACCCGGTCGGAGGCGAGCGCCTCGAGCTCCTCGCGCGTCCCCATCGGGTACGGCAGTCGCGGGTCGTCCGAGCACCGGTCAGTCGCGACCACGGCCCAGCCCTCGGCGGCGAGGGCGCGCACCGTCGCGGCGCCGATCCCGCGGGCCGCTCCCGTCACCAGCGCGACACGCGTCACTCCCGCGATCTTCGTCATCTCGGGCCTCCCTGCGGTTCCTGCACGCCACTCTGACGAAGATCGTTCGGGTTGGCGGCCTCGGCGGCGGGCCAGCCGGCGAGGAACGCGTGCAGGTCCCGGACCGCGGCGGCGAGCAGGGCCGCGCCCTCCTCGGCGGACGCGCCGCGGGCGTCGCCGAGCACCCCGCCGGGGCTGACCGCGCGGACCCCGCCGGCGCGCAGCGCGGGCATCAGCTCGGCCACCGGCGCCGTCGCGCCGACGGGGCGGTCCGCCCCGACCGGCCGGCCCAGTGCGAGCAGCACCGACGTCTCGGTCCGGCCGGCGTGCGCGTCGCCGTCCCAGCTCGGGCCCCATGCCCGGACGTCACGGCCCTCGGAGCGCAGGGTCGCGACAGCCCGCCGTACCGGGTCGGCGTTGCCGCCGTGGCCGTTGAGCAGGAGGACGCGGTCGAACGCGTCGGCCGACCGCACCAGCTCCACGAGCACCAGCTCCAGGGCCTGCTGCCCGAGCGACAGCGTGCCGGGGAAGCCGGCGTGCTCGCCGCTGGCGCCGTACGCGAGGGCGGGGGCGACGACGGCGTCGGGCACCTCGGCGGCCAGGGCCACGGCGACGTCGGTGTCGGTCGACAGGGGCAGGTGCGGCCCGTGCTGCTCGGTCGACCCCAGAGGTACGACGAGCAGCCCGCCCTCGACGTCGGGCCAGGCCAGGTCGCCGAGCTGCCGGGTCACTGGACGGCCCAGCCGGTGCGGGCCTCGGACAGGTACCCGTGGCGGACGAGGAAGTCGAGCAGCGCGTCCACCGCCTCCGGGGCGTCGACGGGCCCGACGACCGTGGGCGGCTCGTGCGAGAGCAGCGCGCCGGTCAGCGCCAGCAGCCGCTCGCGCGCCGAGCCGGTGGGTGCGGCGACCTGCCGCGGTCGCGGCCGCGCGGGCCGGGCCTGCACGACCCGGACGCGCGGCGCGGGAGGCGCGGCCTCGACCACCTGCACCGGCTCCTCGGCGGCGGCGAGCGACGCGGGGAGCGAGGCACGGCGCAGGTGCACCCCGGCGGCCTCGACCGAGCAGACGGCGGGCAGCGGGATGCGGATGCGCTCACGACGGCCCTGGTCGAGCCGGCGCTCGCCGAGGAGCGCGCCGTCCTCGAGGGCCAGCGAGACGAGCCCGGGCGCCTGCACGACACCGAGCTCGTGGGCCACGAAGGCGGGCAGCGCGCCGGTCCCGCGGTCGGCCGACCGGTCGCCGCACAGGACCAGGTCCGGCCGCTCGCCGATCGCCGCGACGAGCACCCGCGCGAGGGCCTGCTCGTCACGCACCAGGTCGTCGAGGTACGCGCCGGCGTGCGCGACCCGCCGTACCTCCGCGCCCCGGGCCCGGGCCTCCCGGAGCGCCCCGTCCGCCTCCGGACCTCCGGCCGACAGCGCGAGAACCCTTGCGTCCCAGGCACTCCCGAGCGCGAGGGCGTGCTCGAGCGCGGCCTCGTCGGACGCCGACAGGGAGGCGAGACGGGGGTCGGACGTCACCGCACCGGTGAGCGGGTCGACCGCGGTCCGCAGGTCGACCGGGTGCAGCAGCGCGACGACGAGCACGGCTCAGCCCTGCCGGAAGACGACGCCGTGGCCGCCCTCGGGGTAGGTCCAGGTGAGCGCGCCCTCGCCGTTGCAGACCTGGTAGCAGGTGCCGCACTCGAAGCACTGCTCGTAGTTGAACAGGATGCCGCCGTCGCTCGTCGGCGCGAACAGGTTCGCCGGGCACGCGGTGACGCAGGCCTTGGTGGTGCAGGACCGGCACACGTCGCTGTCCACGACGATGTGCGCGCGCTCGGCGACGCGGAACTCGACCGTCGCCATCCGGTCCTCGAAGGACACCTCGTCGTAGCGGCTCACCGGAACGCCCGCGCGCCCTTGACCGCGTCCACGACCAGCTCGTGGAAGCGCACGTCGTTGGCCTTCGCCGCCCGGCGCAGCAGCTGCGACCAGGCCGGCTTCGGCTTCGGGTTCACCACGGTGAAGACGCCCTCGACGAGGTCGGCCAGCATCCCCGGGTACCGCTGCTGCACCCGCGGCGACAGCACGACGTCGGGCGCGTGCCGGAGCCGCTTGTGGTCCTTGAGCACGAAGGTCCGCTTCACGTCCTTCCGGTACGACGAGAGCCCCCGCCTCGACACGTCCCCGCTCGCGACGGCGGAGGCGGCGGCGCGGCCGGCGGCCAGCCCGGAGCCGATGGCGAAGTTGACGCCCTCGAGCCAGATGCCGGCGGCCAGCGTCAGCCCGGCGGCGTCGCCGGTGACGAGGAAGCCGTGGTCGTGCAGCCGCGGGATCTGGTGGTACCCGCCCTCCGGGATGAGGTGCGCGGAGTACTCCTTGAGCTCGCCACCGCGGACCAGGGGCGCGATCGCCGGGTGCGCCTTGAGGTCCGCGACGAGGTCCTCCGGGCGGAGCTTCGCGTCGGCGAGGCCCTTGACGGAGACGACGACGCCGACGGTGACGCTGTCCTTGTTGGTGTACACGAAGCCGCCGCCCGGGATGCCGCGGGTGCAGCCCAGCACCTCGATGTCGACGCCGTGGTCGCCGGTGACCCCGAACCGCTCGTCGATGACCTCCCGCGGGAGGGCGAGGACCTCCTTGACGCCCAGCGTCAGGTGCTCCGGCTGGGTGCGCGGCAGCAGCCCGGCCTCCTTGGCCAGGAAGGAGTTCACGCCGTCCGCGGCGATGACGACGCCGGCGCGCAGGTCGCCGTCGGGGCGGTCGGTGCGGACGCCGACGACCCGGCCGTCCTCGCGGATCAGCCCGGTGACGACGGTGCTCGTGACGAGGTGCGCACCCGCGTCGACCGCCTTGCCCGCGAGCCACGCGTCGAAGTCGGCGCGGTAGGTCGTGCAGCCGTTGTACGGCGCCTTGCCCCACGCCTCGGTGCGGAAGTCGAGGGTGAGCGCCTGCGTGCCGGTCAGGGCCATCGTCTGGCGACGGGTCACCCAGCGCTGCACCGGCACCTCCTCCCACCAGCCCGGGAGGACGTCGTCGAGGACGCGTCCGTAGACCACTCCGCCGTACACGTTCTTGGAGCCCGGGAACGGGCCGCGCTCGAGCAGCACCACCTCGGCACCGGCCCGGGCGGCCGCCAGCGCGGCCGCGGAGCCGGCCGGTCCCGCGCCCACCACGACGACGTCAGGCACGGGCCACCCCCAACCGGTCGGCGAGCTCGAGCAGCAGCCCGTGGGCGTCGGTGACGAGGCCGAGGTCGGCCATCGCGGTCATCGGGCAGGAGGGGTCGGTGTTCACGCTGACGACGTGCCGCGGGCTGCCGAGCCCGCCGGTGTGCTGCGAGGCCCCCGCCACGCCCAGCGCGAGGTACAGGTCGGGGTCGACGGCGATGCCCGTCGTGCCGATCTGGCGCTCGTGGCCCATCCAGCCGGCGTCCGTGACGACCCGCGTCGCCCCCGTGGTCGCACCCAGCCGGGCCGCGACCGCGCGCAGCAGGTCGAAGGTCTCCGGGTCCTTGGCTCCCAGGCCGGCACCGACGCCCACGACGCGTCGGGCGTCGGCCAGGTCCATCGTCTCCGGGTCGGGCTCGAGCACCGCCAGCCGTTCCGCGTCGACGCCGGGCGGCACGTCGAGGAGCACCTCGAGCACCTCGCCGTTGCTGGCCGGCAGGGGGTTGCGGCAGCCCGGCAGCAGGGTGACGACCGCGGGCTCCGCGGTGCGCACCTCGACCTCGAGCCGCCCCTCCAACCGGGCCAGCACGGCGACGACGCCCTCCTCGTCCACGTCGGCACGGGTGGCACCGGCGAGCAGCGGCCGGTCGAGCGCGGCAGCGAGGCGCGGGGCGAGGTCGCGACCGTCCGGGCTGGCGGGGAGGACGAGCAGCTGGACGTTCTCCAGGACCGGGACGAGCGCGGCGGACAGGCCGGCCGGGGCGGCCCCGACCGTGTCGGCGGCCCAGGCTCGCGGGGCGCCGAGCTCCTGCGCGGCCTGCACCGTGCCCGAGCCGAGGAGCAGCACCCGACCACCCGCCTCGGCGACCGCCTCACCGGCGCCGACCGGCAGCACGCCGTTGCGCACGACCACGACGGCCAGCCGGCTCAGCTGCAGCGGCGCCGTCTCGGTGCCCCGGTGCACCGACTGGACGCTCACAGGGACACCGCCACGCGGTGGCCCTCGACGACGGCGGCGTGCGCCCGGCGCGGCGCGAGGCAGTCGCCCACGCGGTGCACGGGGAACGGCGCGCCCCTCAGCTGCCGCCACAGGTCGTCGTCGGCGCGCTGCTGCACGGCGCAGACCACCCAGTCGACGCTGCGCGTGAGGTCGGTCCCGGTGGGGTGGTGCTGCAGCGTCACCACGACACCCGGGGCGGCGGCCATCGGCACCACGTCGGTGGTCTGCCGGATGCCCTTGGCGTCGGCCTTCACGTTCCACGTCTCCAGGTCCAGCGTGATGCCGAGGTCCTGGCCCACCACCATCCCCGGCGTGCAGACCTCCACGACGCAGCCGCGGTCGGCCAGCAGCTCGGCCACCGAGGTGGCCTGGTGGAAGCCGAGCTCGTCGACGACCAGCACCCGCCCGGTGGGGGACACCCGCCCCTCGAGGACGTCGCGCACGTCGACCACCCGCTCCAGGTCGCCCGCCCACCAGGGCCGTTGGGGCACGGCGCCGGTGGCGAGCACGACCGCGTCGGGGTGCTCGCCGAGCAGGAGGTCGGCCGTCGCCTCGCAGGAGAGCTTGACGTCGACGCCGGCCCGCTGGACCGCGCTCGCGAGGTTGCGGGTGAGGTCGAGCAGCTCGGCCCGGCTCGGAACGCTCGCCGCCACGGGCACCTGACCGCCCAGCCGGTCGCTGCGCTCGAGGAGGGTGACGTGGTGCCCCTGCTCGGCAGCCGTGACCGCGGCCTGCAGCCCGCCGGGGCCGCCGCCCACGACCAGCACGCGCTGCGGGCGCCGGGTGGGCGCGGGCACGGGGACGGACTCCTTGCCGGTGCGGGGGTTCTCGATGCAGCCCAGCCAGCGGTTCAGGCCCATCCGCCCGACGCACTCCTGGTTGCAGGACAGGCAGGTGCGGATGTCGCTCGCCGCGCCGGCGCGCGCCTTGCGGACGAAGTCGGCGTCGGCGATCTGGCCGCGCACCACCCCCACCAGGTCGCACTGCCCCGCCGCCAGCGCCCGGTCCGCCTGCAGCGGGTCCTTGAACCTCCCCACCCCGACCACCGGCAGCGAGATCGCCTCGCGGATCGCCGACGGGATGAACATCGCGTACCCCGGCGGCACCTGCATCGACGCCTCGATCATGTAGAGCGTCGCCGTCGCGACGCCGATCGAGGTGTTGACGTAGTCGACCTGACCGGTGGCCTCGACCATCCGGGCGACCTCGACGGCCTCCTCGATCGTCGTGCCGCCCTCGATGAGCTCGTCGCCGCACAGCCGCACGCCGAGGGCCTTCGTCGGGCCGAGCACCGCGCGCACGGCGGCCACGATCTCCAGCAGCAGCCGGGCCCGGTTGGCCAGCGGTCCGCCGTACGCGTCGGTGCGCGCGTTCGTCGCTGGGGACAGGAAGCCGCGGACGATGCTCGAGTGCGAGCACTGCAGCTCGACCCCGTCGAAGCCACCGGCGACGCAGTGCTCGGCGACGAGGGCGTACCCGTCGACGACGGAGCGGATCTCCTGCACGTCAAGGGCTTTCGGCACCTCGCGGAACAGCGGGTCGGGGATGGGGCTGGGTGCCCAGACGGGCAGCCGCGAGTACATCGACGAGGCCTGGCCGCCGTTGTGGTTGAGCTGCGCCAGGACCGGTACGCCGTGCGCGTGCACCGCGTCGGTGATGCGGCGGTAGCCGGGGACCACTCGCGGGTCGAAGCCGTGGATGAGCTTCTCGTACGGCCAGTCCGTGACGTGGGTCGAGTGCTCCTCGGTGATGATGAGGCCGGCGCCGCCCGCGGCGCGCGCTGCGTAGTACGCGGCGTGCTGCTCGGTCGGCAG
>DATJGA010000221.1:0-3862 GCA_035495395.1 Mycobacteriales bacterium
CTGGTGCGACCGCACCACGTCGGTGACCGGGATCCCCATCACCTCCGCCGTGCCCGACGTGGCGCGCAGCAGCCCCAGCAGCAGGCGGATCGTCGTGGACTTGCCGGCGCCGTTGGGGCCGAGGAACCCGAAGATCTCGCCGCGCTCGACGCTGATCGACAGGTCGTCCAGGGCGACAACCCGGCCGAAGTGCTTGGTCAGGCCCGTGGTGCGGATGGCGGTCGCGCTCATGTGACCCTCCCTCACCCTGACGGTAAGAGGGCCTGCGTCCGCCGACGAGGGACCGAGGTCCCCCCGCTCACCGCCGAAGGGCCCCCTCGGACGAGCAGCGCGCGCAGGTGCCGACGATCTCGAGGGTGTGCGAGACGTCGGTGAAGCCGGCCTTCTGCGTCACCCGGGCGAGCCAGGCCTCGACCTCCGGCCCGGCGAGCTCCACGGTGCGCGCGCAGGAGCGGCAGATGAGGTGGTGGTGGTGCTCGGTGCCGGCGCACGACCGGTACGCGGTCTCGCCGGTGGGGGCGCGGACGACGTCCACCAGCCCCTGGTCCGCCAGGATCTGCAGGTGCCGGTAGACGGTGGTCTGGCCGATCCGGGCGCCGCTGCTGCGGAGCTGGGCGTAGACGTCCTGCGCGGTGCGGAACTCGGTCGCCGTCGCGAGCACCTCGTCGACGAGCGCTGCTTGGCGCGTCATCCGGATCCGACGCGGGCCCTCTTCCTGCATGGGCTAGAGTGTAACCGAAACTGTTTCGGATAAGGGGACGCGATGCGGGGCAGGGCGGTGCTCGGGCTCGTCGCGCTCGTCCTCACGGGGTGCGCCACGTCCGCGCCGGGCGGCAAGGGGCACCCGCTCGAGGTGGTCGCCGCCGAGAGCGCGTGGGGCAGCCTCGTCGCCCAGCTCGGCGGGCCGCACGTGCACGTCACCTCGCTCGTGCGCAGCGCCGGCGCCGACCCGCACGACTACGAGCCGACCGCCGCCGACGCCCGGCGGCTCGCCACCGCCGACCTCACCCTCGTCAACGGCGTCGGCTACGACACCTGGGCCACCCGGCTGCTGGCGGCCAACCCCCGCGCGAGCCGGGTCGACGTCGTGGTCGGACGGGTCGTCGGCGTGCCCGACGGCGGGAACCCGCACCGGTGGTACTCCCCCGCCGACGTCCGGTCCGTCGTCGACGCCGTCGCCGCCGCCCTCCAGCGGCTCGACCCGGACCACGCCGCGGACCTCGCGGCGCAGCGCACGGCGCTGCTGACCGGGCGGCTCGCGCCGTACTTCGACGCGGTGGCGACCCTCCGCAGCAGGTACGCCGGCACGCCGGTCGGCGCGTCCGAGTCGGCCTTCGCGCCGCTGGCCGAGGCCCTGGGCTTGCGGCTGCTCACGCCTCCGGCGTACCTCGCGGCGGTCAGCGAGGGCACCGACCCGACGCCGCGCGACACCAGCACCGTGGCGGACCAGATCGCCGACCACCGGGTCCGCGTGTACGTGTTCAACACGCAGAACGCGACGCCGGACGTGCAGGCGCAGGTCGCCGCCGCCCGCGCGAAGGGCGTGCCGGTCGTGGCGATCACCGAGACCCCGCTGCCCGCGGACGCGTCGTTCGAGGACTGGCAGGTCGGACAGCTCACGAGGCTCGCGGACGCGCTCGCGCAGGGGACCAGCCGATGACGCCGCCGCGGCCGCACGACGACCGCCTGCTCGAGGCGGTCTGCATCGACGACGCGCAGGTGCAGCTCGGCGGCAGGCAGATCTGGTCCGACGTCTCGCTGCACGTGCGCCCCGGTGAGTTCGTGGCGGTCCTCGGTCCGAACGGCGTCGGGAAGTCGACGCTGCTGCAGGTCGTGCTGGGGCTGCTGCCGGTCACGTCGGGCACGGTGCGGGTGCTCGGCCAGGAGCCGCGCGAGGCCAACGACCGGGTCGGGTACCTCCCGCAGCGGCGGACCTTCGACGCCTCGGTCCGCGTGCGCGGCCTGGACGTCGTGCGGCTCGGCCTCGACGGCCACCGGTGGGGCGTCCCGCTGCCGGGGCCGCGGTCCCGCGCGGCGGCGGCGAAGGTCGCCGAGCTCGTCGAGCTGGTCGGGGCGTCGGCGTACGCCCACCGCCCCATCGGCCAGCTGTCCGGGGGCGAGCAGCAGCGGCTGCTCATCGCCCAGGCCCTGGCCCGCGACCCGCAGCTGCTCCTGCTGGACGAGCCGCTCGACTCCCTCGACCTGCCCAACCAGAGCGCGGTCGCGGGCCTGGTCAGCCGGCTGTGCAGCGAGCGCGGCGTGGCGGTCGTCATGGTCGCCCACGACGTGAACCCGATCCTGCCGTACCTGGACCAGGTCACCTACCTCGCGCCCGCCGGCACCGCCACCGGCACCCCGGCCGAGGTCATCACCACCGAGACGCTGTCGGGCCTCTACGGGATCCCCATCGAGGTGCTCACGACCTCGGACGGCCGGCTGTTCGTCGTCGGGGGCCCGGACGCCCCGCACCACCACGCCGACCGGCACGCGCACTGATGACCGGGCCGAGCTGGAACCCGGTGACCGACCTGCAGGAGATGTGGTCCCTCCCGTTCATGGTCAACGCCTACCGCGCGGGCACGCTGCTGGCGGTGCTCGCCGGGCTGGTCGGCTACCTCATGGTCACCCGGCGCCAGGCCTTCGCCGGGCACACCCTGTCCGCGGTCGGGTTCCCCGGAGCGGCAGGCGCCACCTGGCTCGGCGTCTCCGCGGCCTACGGCTACTTCACCTCGTGCCTGGCCGCCGCCCTGGTGATCGCGCTCGTCCCCGCCTCGGCACGGCGCGGGTTCAGCGAGGAGTCGGCGCTCGTCGGCACCGTGCAGGCGTTCGCGCTCGCCTGCGGCTACCTGTTCGTCGTGCTCTACAACGGGCTGCTCGGGGGCACCACCGCGCTGCTGTTCGGCAGCTTCCTGGGCGTCACCAGGGGTCAGGTCACCACCCTCGCGGTGCTCACCGTGCTGCTGCTCGCCGTGCTCGCGGTCGTCGGGCGGCCGCTGCTGTTCGCGTCCCTCGACCCCACCGCGGCGCGCGCGTCGGGTGTGCCGGTGCGCGCGCTCGACACCGCGTTCCTGCTCGTGCTGGCGGCGACGGCGGCGGGCGTCGTGCAGATCACCGGCGCGCTCATGGTGTTCACGCTGCTCGTGCTCCCCGCCGCGGCGGCCCGCGAGCTGACCAGCCGGCCCAGCCGCGCGCTCGCGCTGTCCGTGGCCCTGGCGCTGCTCGTCACCTGGGTCGCGCTCGCCGTGGCCTACTGGTCGCCGTACCCGATCGGGTTCTGGCTCTCGACGCTCGCGTTCGGGGTGTTCCTGCTGGCCCGCGGGACCCGGGCGCTGCGAGGGCAGCCGTGACCGCCCCCTGGACCGCCGTCGCGCACATGCTCGGCCACCCCTACATGCAGCACGCGTTCCTGGCGGGTACGGCGATCGCCGCCGCCGCAGGTCTCGTCGGCTGGTTCCTCGTGCTGCGCGGCCAGGTCTTCACGGCCGACGCGCTGAGCCACGTCGCGTTCACCGGGGCCCTGGCCGCCCTCGCGCTGGGCGTCGACGTCCGGCTCGGGCTGCACGTCGTGACGATCGCCGTGGCGGTGGGGATGGGGCTGCTCGGGTCGGGCGCCGGCGGGGACGACACGGTGACCGGCGCCGTCTTCGCCTGGGTCCTCGGCCTGGGGGTGCTGTTCCTCAGCCTCTACACGAGCAACCGCAGCGGCGGGAACGGCACGGGTGCCGTCGCCGTGCTCTTCGGCTCGGTGCTCGGGCTCTCCGCGTCACGCGCCCTGCTGGCGGCGGGCATCGCGCTCGCGGTCGTCGTGGGCCTGCTGGCGATCGCCCGCCCGCTGCTGCTCGCCAGCCTCGACCCGCGCGTC
>DATJGA010000222.1:0-5214 GCA_035495395.1 Mycobacteriales bacterium
GTCCGCGAGCACCTCCTGCGGGGCGAGCTCCACGCGCCCGCTCGGGGTGCGCAGCACCTCGGGCAGCCGCGGCTGCAGCGGCCCGAGGTCGATGCCGTGCGGGTGGTCCTCGAGCACCTGCAGGCTGAGCCCCTCGGGGTGGGTGCCCAGCCCGTCGCCGTACGGCCCGGCGCGCAGCAGCATGTCGAGCATCCGGTCCTCCAACCGGTACGCCGAGGCCGCGTCGAGCAGCTCCTGCGGGTCGCGGCCGAGGACCCGGGACTGCGGGTCGGCGACCAGCTGCGCGGCGAGCTGACCGGCCGCCAGGTCGTCGACGTCTGCGGCCGTCAGACCGCCGCCCAGCACCACGGCGGCGAGCTGCAGCAGCACCTCCGACTGCGGGCGCGAGCCCTCCTCGGGCGGCAGCGTGGGGCGCGAGAAGGTCGCCACGTTGCGGCAGGCCAGACCGGTGAAGCTGAGGTCGTAGTGGCTGCGGGTCAGCGGTGACGGGGCCGGCAGGATGACGTCCGCGTGCCGGGTCGTCTCGTTGAGGTAGATGTCGACGCTGATCATCAGGTCGAGCGACGCGAGCGCCTTCTCGAGCCGGCGCGCGTTGGGGGCGGACAGCGCCGGGTTCCCCGCGACCGTGATGAGCGCCCGCACCCGGGTGCCGTCGTCGTCGGGGGTGTCGATCTCCTCGGCGAGGGCGGCGGTCGGCAGCTCGCCGAGCGCGCTCGCCAGCCCGCGCACGCGGGTCCGCCGGCCACCGGGGATGCGGACACCGCGACCGCTCCCTGCCTCCCCGCGGGTGTTGGCCGACCCGGCGGCCGGCTTGGGGAACAGCACGCCGCCCGGCCGGTCGAGGTTGCCGGTGAGGGTGTTGAGCACGTCGACGAGCCAGGACGCGAGGGTGCCGAGCTCGGTGGTCGAGGTCCCGATGCGCCCGTAGACGACGGCTGTCGGCGCGGCCACCAGCTCGCGCGCGATCCGGCGGATGGTGTCGGCGTCGATGCCGCAGCGGTCGGCGACCTGATCCGGGCCGAACGGCGCGATCACCGTCCGGACGTCCTCGACGCCCTTGACCCACGGCTTCGCGTCGCGCAGCCGGACCAGGCCCTCCGCGAACAGCGTGTGCACCAGGGCCGCGAGGAAGAGGGCGTCGGTGCCGGGGCGGATCGCCAGGTGCTCGTCCGCCGCGTCCGCCGTCCGGGTACGGCGGGGGTCCACCACGACGAGCCGGCCGCCGCGCCCGCGCAGGGCGCGCAGCCGACCGGGCATGTCCGGTGCGGTGAACAGGCTCCCGTTGGAGACCAAGGGGTTCGCGCCCAGGACGAGGAAGTAGTCCGTGCGGTCGATGTCGGGGATGGCGATGCTGTCGCCGGTCCCGAACATCAGCGCGCTCGCGACCTGCTTCGGGAGCTGGTCGAGGGTGCTGGCGCTGAAGTGATACGTGGTGCCCACGGCCCGACGCAGCGCCGTCGCGGCGAGCGGCACGGAGTGGTCGTGCACCGAGGGGTTGCCGAAGTAGAAGGCGAGCGCGTCCGGGCCGTGCGCCTCGAGCAGCGGCGGGAGCCGCTCGGCGATGACGGCGAACGCCTCGTCCCACGTCGCGGCGTGCCAGCCGTCGGGGCGACGGACCATCGGCGTGCGCAGCCGGTCGGGGTCGTCGTGGAGCTTGCCGATCGACGCGCCCTTGGGGCACAGGAAGCCCTTGCTGAAGACGTCCTGCTTGTTGCCGCGGACGACGCCCGGCGAGAGGTCGTCGCGCACCTCGATCTCGAGGCCGCACATGGCCTCGCACAGCGGGCACGTGCGGTAGGCGAGGGTCGAGGGCACCGGCGACCTCCAGCGGCTCTGACCGAACCCCGTTCGGTTTGGTGGGGACGGTACCGCGGGCCGGGCGTCGCCCCGGCGTCAGGCCTTGCGGCGGGTCTTCTCCGCGGCCGCGAGGTCGCTGAGGCGCTCGGCCTGGCGGCGCTCCTTCGCCGCGGCCTGCGAGAGCTCGCTCGCGTCGCGCAACTGGGCCTTCGGCTTCGCCGTACGGGCCTGCGTCCGGGCCTGGATGCGCTCTGCCTGCTGCTCGGCGCGCGCCTCGACCTGGGCGATCCGCTCGGTCGTGCGGCGCTCGGCCTCGTCGGCCTTGGCCTTGGCCTTCGCCTCCGCCTTGGCCGCGACGGCCTGCTTCTCGGCCTGCTCCTCCTGACGCAGGGCCCGGGCGTCGTCCTGCGCCCGCTGCTGCGCCGCGCGTCGCTTCTGCTCGGCCTCGGCCTTGGCCTGCTTCAGGGTCGCGTCGGCCTGCTCCTTGCGGGCCTCGGCCTTGTGCTCGAGCACCACGGCCTTGTCCAGCATCTGCGCGCGGTGGCTCAGCTTCGCCCCGCGCCGCGTGAGGTCGGCGTCACCGACGATGCGGCCGACCGTGGTGTCGAGGGTGCCGAGGGTCTTCTCGAAGCCCAGCCGCAGCCGGCTGTCCGCGTCGAGGTAGCGACCGACGACGCGGTTCTCGAGGACCGTCAGTGGGAGGCGGAGCATCGTGTACTCCGCGGTGATGAGGGTTCGGGTGAGGGGCATCGTGGTCTCCTAGAGCTCGTTGGCGTCGGCACGGGCGCGGGCAGCGGCCTGCTCGGCCGCCTCCGCGCTGGCGCGCTCATGGGCACTGCGGTCACGGGCCTCCTGCTCGAGGCGGTCGGCCTCGAGCAGCGCCCGCTGACCCTCCAGCTGGGTACGGCGGAGCTCCGCCGCGGTCTCGGCCTCGACCCGGCTGGTCTCCACCGCCCGCTCGCGGTCGGCGACGTCGTGCGCGCTGACGACCGCGTCCAGGCCCGCGCGCTCGGCCTGCTCGGCCTGCGTGTCGGCCACGCGGTCGACGGCGTCGAGCTGGGCCTCGGCGACGGCACGCTCGCGCTCGAGGCGCTCGGCTGCCTCCGTCGCCTCTGCGGTGGCCACCGCGTCCTTGACCGCTGCGTCACGGCGGGCGGACGCCTCGGCCTGCTGCAGCTGGCCCTCGGCCGCGAGCGAGTCGTTGTGCAGCAGTGCGCCGACGACTTCCTTCGCCTTGCCGGCGAGTGTCGCGGCCATGCCCTGACGGGCCTGGTCGGCGGGGGTGTCGCTCATGGCGGTGTCGCTCCTGGAGCTCGGGGACGGCTTACGCTCCGGGTCCTCCCCCGCGTACCGGTGCCGACGCGCCGCAGCAGCGCACGGCACCCTTGCCTCAGCGCGAGGGGCCTGTGCCCTCCTCCGGCAGGAGCGGGTCGTTGAGCGCCAGCAGGTCCGGCAGCCAGCAGGGGCAGCCGGAGCGGTCCACGCACGTGTTGAGGTGGTCCACGACGAACCGCTGGTAGTCGTCGTAGGGCCCGCCGTGCACGGCCGAGGGGGCGTCGTTCATGCGGCAGTCCGATCCTGAGGTCTCCCAGCAGGGATCGGCCGCCGCGGCCCACGGCCGCAGAGGTGGGATCAGGACACTCGCCCCGGGGTGAGGCTCAGCCCTTGGAGCCGGCCTTGTGGTTGATGACGTCCACGGACGTCGGCTGCGGGGTCTGCCCGGTGACCCGCACGTTCTTGGCGGCCTTGGGCTTCTTCGTCTCGCGGCCGTTCTTGCTCTTCTCGCCCATGATTCGCTCCTGTACCGGTCGTGCGCGGACCGCAGTGCGGTGCGCCGCTCTCCCGGTGACGCCGCCATGAGGCTGAGCCCTCAGCCTCTCACGCCGGAGGGCTTCCGCGGGTCCACGACCGTGCCGCGTCCGCACTCGCGCCGTACGGCGGTCCGGTTCGCCCCGGTCTGCGGCCTGCGAGCCACCCCCAGCTCACCCCCTGGTGATCGTCCGTCTGCGTGAGCGACCAGACACTCTCGGTGATCCAGAACCCTCACAACGGGCTATGCCCAACGGCCGTTCATCCCCCCACTGTGTCGCAGACAGTCAGCGTGCGACTACGCAGCGTGGAGGACCTCCCCTTATGCCCAAGCACCTGCGCGTGCCCGAGCGGTCCCGCGGTCGCCGCCGTGTGGGCCTCACCGCCGCCGTCGCGGCGCTCGCCTCGAGCGGGGCCGTCCTCGCTGCGCTGCCCGCGGGTGCTGCGCCCGCGCCGCTCCCGGACATGACCTCCGTCGCCCGCGTGGTCGGCGCTCCCCAGGCCGGCGCGACCGGGCGCGGCATCGACGTCGCGGTGCTCGACACCGGCGTGACCCCGGTCCAGGGCCTGGGTGCGCCGGACAAGGTCGTGTACGGGCCCGACCTGTCGTTCGACTCGCAGAACCCGTCCCTCGCCTACCTCGACGGGTACGGCCACGGCACCGCGATCGCCGGCATCATCGCCGGCAACGACGGGACCGCCGGCGGCTACACCGGCGTGGCCCCTGACGCCCGCATCGTCAGCGTGAAGGTCGGCGCGTCCAACGGCGCCGTCGACGTCTCGCAGATGATCGCCGGCATCGACTGGGTCGTGCAGCACGCCCACGACCCGGGCATGAACATCCGCGTCCTCAACCTCTCGCTCGGGACGAACAGCATCCAGGGCTACCAGCTTGACCCGCTCGCGCACGCGGCGGAGGTCGCCTGGCGCAAGGGCATCGTCGTCGTGGTGGCGGTCGGCAACGACGGCACGGACAACAACGCGGTGGCCGACCCGGCCAGCGACCCGTACCTGCTCGCCGTCGGGGCCGAGGACCCGCAGGGCACCGTCGCTGCGGGCGACGACACCGTCGCCGCCTTCTCCCAGCGCGGCACCGGCGTGCGGCACGCCGACGTCGTCGCTCCCGGCACCTACGTGATGGGCCTGCTCTCCCCCGGCTCCACGCTCGCGACGGCCTTCCCCAACGCGGTGTTCGGCGGTCGCTTCCTCCGCGGGTCCGGCACCTCGCAGGCCGCAGCGGTGGTCTCGGGCGTCGTCGCCGACCTGCTCAGCGCCCGGCCCGGGCTCACCCCCGACCAGGTGAAGGGCGTCCTCGCCGCCTCCGCGGTCAAGATCGGCACCTCGAACCCGAACTTCGTCGGTGCCGGCCTCGTCCAGCTCCCCGGGGCGCTCACCGCCGCGGCCCCGACCGCGGCCCAGTCCTTCTCGCCGGCCACCGGCGCGGGCTCGCTGGAGCAGGCACGCGGCACCGGTCACGTCGCCCTCAACGGCGTCGCCCTCACCGGCGAGCAGGACATCTTCGGGGTCCACTGGGCGTCTGCCGCGATGGGGAGCGCCGAGGAGAGCGGCTCCACCTGGAGCGGCGGCGTCTACAACGGCTCGACCTGG
>DATJGA010000223.1:0-11800 GCA_035495395.1 Mycobacteriales bacterium
CCGGCCGGCCGGCGTCGGCACGACGAGCCGCGGCGCCTCGGTCGGGCCGGTCAGGCCCGCGAGGGTGCGCGCCCACGGCTCGGGCTTCATCACCATGCCCGGGCCGCCGCCGTACGGGCTGTCGTCGACGGTGCGGTGGACGTCGTCGGTGGCCTCGCGCAGGTCGTGCACCCGCAGGTCGACGTCGCCGCGCTCGACGGCCTTGCCCACCAGGGACAGGCGCAGCGGCGCGAGGTAGTCCGGGAAGATCGTGACGACGTCGACCTGCACGGTCAGCCCTCCGGTGCGGCCGGAGCGTCGCTGAGCTCCAGCAGGCCCTCGGGGAGCTCGACGACGACGCGACCACCGGCCACGTCGACGGTCGGGACCATGGCGCGCACGAACGGGACGAGCAGCTCGCTGCCCGCGTCGCGGTCGACGGCCAGGACGTCGCCGTGCGGCAGGTGCAGCACGTCGACGACGCTGCCGAGCACGGTCCCGTCGCGCTGCTCCACGACGAGCCCCACGAGCTGGGAGTCGTAGTACTCGTCCTCGTCCTCGAGCGGCGGGAGGGTCCGCGCGTCGACCTGGAGCACGCGCCCGCGCAGCGCCTCGGCGCCGTTGCGGTCGGCCACGCCCTCGAAGAGCACGACGAGCTTGCCGGAGTGGTCGCGCGACTGCGCGACGGTGAGCGGGCCCTCGTCGGTCAGCAGCGTCGCGCCGGGCGCGAACCGGGCCTCGGGGTCGTCGGTGCGGACCTCGACGGTGACCTCGCCCTTGATGCCCTGCGGGCGGCCGACCCTGCCGACGACGACGAGGTCCGGCTCCCCCTGGGGGGAGACCGGACCTCGGTCCCGTCGCGAGCCTGCGACTCGCTTCGTCATGGTCCCTAGCGGATCTCGTCGGTGTCGATGACGTCCACCCGCACGCCCTTGCCGCCGATGGCGGCGACGACCGTGCGCAGCGCCTTCGCGGTGCGGCCGGAGCGACCGATCACCTTGCCGAGGTCGTCGGGGTGCACCCGCACCTCGAGGGTGCGGCCCCGTCGGCCGGAGACCATGTCGACGGTCACGTCGTCAGGGTTGTCGACGATGCCCTTGACCAGGTGCTCCAGGGCGGCCTCGAGCACTACTTGTCCTCGGCAGCGTCAGCCGCCGGCGCCTCCTCGGCGGCAGGCGTCTCCTCGGCGGGAGCCTCCGCGACCGGGGCCTCCTCGGCGGCGGCCTCGACGACCGGGGCCTCCTCGGCGGGAGCCTCGGCCGGCTCGGCCACCTCGGTGGCCTCAGCGGTGTCGTCCGCCTTCGGCTCCGCGGCCTTCTTGGGGGCCGCCTTCTTCTTCGGCGTGGTCGCAGCGCCGGCGGCCTCGAGGCCCTCCTTGGCGGCGGCCTCGAACACGGCGCGCTTGTCCGCCTTGGGCGCGGCGACCTGCAGCGGCTCCGGGGCGGCCTCGCCCTTGAACTTCTGCCAGTCCCCCGTCTTGGACAGGATCTTCTGCACCGGCTCGGTCGGCTGCGCGCCGACACCCAGCCAGTAGGCGGCGCGCTCGGCGTCGACCTCGATGACGGAGGGGTTCTCCTTCGGGTGGTACTTGCCGATCGTCTCGATGACGCGGCCGTCGCGCTTGGTGCGCGCGTCGGCGACGACGATCCGGTAGTACGGGGCGCGCATCTTGCCGAGGCGCATCAGCTTGATCTTGGTTGCCACAGGTCTTCGATCTCCAGGTGCCAGCGTGGGTGCGCATCCGTGACGGCGCGTGGGGTGCGCCCTCGGGTGCAGCGAGGTGTCACGCCGGAGACGGGTAGAGGGCCGTCGTCGGCGGTGGCTCGTCGTCCATTCTGCCAGACGCCCCGGTCGGGCGCCCTGCCACGATGGTCGGGTGACGACGCTGGCCCCGGACGAGCTGCCCGCGGAGGCCGCCGGGCACCCGTCGGCGCCGCTGTGGCGCACTCCCGGCCTGACGGTCCTGTTCGCCGCCAGCACGACCGCGCGGCTCGCGAACGAGTGCGGCCGGCTGGGCCTGGTGCTCCTCGCCCTCGACCGCACCGGCTCCCCGGCGCTCAGCGGCGCGCTGGTGGCGGCCGCGACGTTCCCCCAGCTCGTCAGCGGGCCGCTGCTGGGTGCCTGGCTGGACCGCACCCCGCACCGGCGGACGGTCTTCGTCGCGCACCAGCTCCTGCTCGCCGCGGTGCTGACCTGGCTGGTGCTGGCCGTCGGGCACGCCCCCAGCTGGCTGCTCGTGCTCACCGCCGCCCTGCCGGGGGGCACCGCACCGGTGCTCACCGGCGGCTACACCGGCCTCATCGCGCCGCTGGTCCCGCGGCCGCTCATGCAGCGCGCGTACGGCGCGGAGGCGACGTCGTACAACGTCGCGGGGGTGGGGGGCCCGGCGCTGGCCGGGGCGGTCGCCGCGTGGGGCTCACCGAGCGCCGCGGTGCTCGTCGCCGCGGGGCTGGCGCTGCTCGCGCTGGTGCCGCTCGCCCGCGTGCCGATGCCGGCACCGGCGCCCCCGCACGGCGACCACCTGCTGCGGGCCGTCGCCGCCGGGCTCCGCCACATGGCGGTCACGCCTCCCCTGCGGGCGGCCACCGTCGCGACGACCCTGTCGTACGGCGGGATGGGGGCCCTTCCGGTCGTGCTGCCCGCGCTGGCGCACGAGCTCGGAGCCCCCGCGGCCGCCGGTGGCGCGCTCTTCAGCACGTTCGCGGTCGGCGCGCTGCTCAGCAGCGTCTCGCTGGCGGCGCGCGCCCCACGGACCGGACCCCTCCGGCTCGCGTTCCTCGGCGTCCTCGGCGTCGGCGCGGCCGCGTGCGGGCTGGCCGTCGTGCCGACCCTGTGGCTGGCCTTCCTCGTGGTCGGGGTCGCGGGCGTCTTCGAGAGCCCCGTCGTCGCGTCCACCCTCACCGTCCGCGACCGGCACAGCCCGCCGTCGATGCGGACGCAGGTGGTCACCACCGCGGCCAGCATCAAGATCGGTGCGTTCGCGCTCGGCTCGGGCGCGGCCGGAGCGGTCGTCGCGGCGCACGGCGCGCGGGCCGGAGCGTGGCTGCTGGCCGGGTGCCAGGGCGCCGGTCTCCTGCTGGGTGCGCTGTCCCTCGGCCGGGCGACCCGCCGTACGGGTCAGCGGTTGCGGTAGAGCCCCAGCGGGTCGGGCTGCTCGGGCGACGGCGGCAGGCCGAGCGGGTTGGGCGGGAGCTGCGGGGTCACCGGCTGCTGCCGGGCCGGCCCGCCACCGGCGCGACCCGGTCCCTTCTTGCCCTTCTTGCCCTGCTGGGCCCGCTTCGCCTTGCGCGCCAGGCCCGGGATCGGCGGCATGCCCGGGAGCCCGCCCCCGCCGGCCATCTGCTTCATCATCTTCGAGGCCTCGGCGAAGCGGTCGACGAGGTTGTTGACCTCCGGGACCGAGGTGCCGGAGCCCTTGGCGATGCGGATGCGGCGCGAGCCGTTGAGCACCTTCGGGTCGCGCCGCTCCTGCGGCGTCATCGACCGGATGATGGCGGCGATCCGGTCGAGGTCCTCGTCCTTGACCTGGGCCAGCGCGTCCTTCATCTGACCCATGCCGGGGAGCATCCCGAGGATCGAGGTGAGCGAGCCCATCTTCTTGATCTGCTGCATCTGCTCGAGGAAGTCCTCGAGGTCGAAGCCCTCGCCGCTCTGCAGCTTGGCCGCGGCCTTCGCGGCCTGGTCGGCGTCGTAGTGCTTCTCGGCCGTCTCGATGAGGGTGAGCACGTCGCCCATGCCGAGGATGCGCGAGGCCATCCGCTCGGGGTGGAAGACGTCGAAGTCACCGAGCTTCTCGCCCTTGGAGGCGTAGAGGATCGGCTGGCCGGTGAGGTGCCGCACCGACAGCGCCGCACCGCCGCGGGCGTCGCCGTCGAGCTTGGTGAGGACGACGCCGGTGAAGCCGACGCCCTCCTGGAACGCCTGCGCCGTCGTGACCGCGTCCTGGCCGATCATCGCGTCGACGACGAACAGGATCTCGTCGGGCTGCACGGCGTCGCGGATGTCCGCGGCCTGCTGCATCATCTCGGCGTCGATGCCGAGGCGGCCGGCCGTGTCGACGACGACGACGTCGTGGTTCATGCGGCGGGCGTGCGCCACGCCCTGCCGGGCGGCCTCGACCGGGTCGCCGACGCCGTTCCCCGGGTACGGCGAGAAGACGTCCACACCGGCCTGACCGCCGACGACCTCGAGCTGGGTCACGGCGTTGGGGCGCTGCAGGTCGCAGGCGACGAGGAGCGGGGCGTGCCCCTGCGCCTTGAGGTGCTTGGCGAGCTTGCCCGCGAGCGTCGTCTTGCCGGAGCCCTGCAGGCCGCACAGCAGCACGACGGTCGGCGGCGTCTTCGCGAGCCGGAGCAGCCGCGTCTCGCCGCCGAGGATGCCGATGAGCTCCTCGTTGACGATCTTGACGACCTGCTGCGCCGGGTTGAGCGCCTTGGAGACCTCCTCGCCGGCGGCGCGCTCCTTGATCGCGGCGATGAACGCCTTGACGACCGGCAGCGCGACGTCGGCCTCGAGCAGCGCGACCCGGATCTCGCGCGCGGTGGCGTCGATGTCCGCCTCGGAGAGCCGGCCCTTGCCGCGCAGGGACGTGAAGACCTTGTCGAGGCGGTCGCTCAGGGTGTCGAACACACGGGTCCTTCGGTCGGGGTCGTCGCCCCGAGGGTAGTCGCGCCGCTCAGGTCCCGACCTGCTCCACGACCAGCGCGACCACCTGACGGGTCCCGCCGGCGGTGACCCGCCAGCCCGACCGCAGCTCGGCACCCGACACCGTCGCGAGCCGGTCGCCGGTGAGCAGGTCGCGGACGACGTAGCGGTGGCCGTCGACGGCGTGCAGCGCCAGCTCGGCGGTGGCGCTGGGGTCGTCCTGCCGGAACGCGAGGACGACCCCGCGCTGGGCCTCGCGGTCCCACACCTGCAGCCCGGTCCAGCGGTTGCCGAGCGGGTCGGCGAGCAGCGGGTAGGAGACGCCGCGGAACAGCTCCTGGTGCGCGCGGTAGGCGTCGGTCCAGACCCGCGCGGCGGCGACCTCGGCGTCGCTGAGCCGGGTCAGGTCGAGCTTCACCGTCGGGTGCGACAGCAGCATGACGGCGGCCAGGTAGCCGGCGTCGTACTGGTCCCGGCCCGACTGCAGCGCGGCCTGCCCGATCGCGTCGCTGGGCAGGTACGGCGCCAGCGACCAGGCGTTGTGCAGCAGCTGCGGGGGCAGCGGGGCGCCGTTCTGGAACCAGGTCGCCCCGCGGGAGACCGACTCGAAGGGCCACAGCCGGTAGTCGTTGGTCTCGTCGACCTGGACGGTGACCTCGGGGTGGTCCGCCTGCAGCCGGTCGACCATGGCGAGGAAGGCCTCGCGGTACCGGTAGACGTCCACCGGCTCGGCCCCCGCGCAGTCGAACCACGCGAGGAAGTCGAGCTTGAAGAACGTCACGCCCCACTGCTCGACGGCCCGCCGCATCCGGCCCTCGAGGTAGTCGACGAAGGTGCCGTCCTGCGACAGCGCGAGCGGGTTCCACAGCCCGATGCCGGCCTCGCTGGAGCTCGAGCCGTCCTGCGCGACGTTCAACGCGACCGTGCCGTCGGAGATGGGGGCGCACGCCCACTCGGGGTGCTGCTGGAACGCCGCCGACGAGTAGTGGAAGGACATCGGCGACATCCAGAGCCCGAGCCGCATCGGCGCGACCGCCGCCCGTACGGCGGCGAACCGGTCGTCCGGGAACCGCGGGCCCCACGTCGTCCTGGGCTCGGGGCACTGCGGCGAGTCGGGGCACCAGTCCCCCGACCGCGCCTGCCAGCCGTCGTCGAGCACGAAGACGTCGACACCGAGCCGCTTGGCGACGGCGGCCTGCCGCTGCACCTCGGCGAGGTCCATGTCGTCCTTGGCGCCGGTCGAGATGCGGTTGCTGTCGACGCTGTCGGAGTTCCAGGTGACGCCGCGCTGCCAGCTGCCGTAGGGCCGGGTCGTCAGCAGCGCGTGCACCCACTGCCAGCCCTCGTCGTCGGGGTCGGCGGCCACGCCGGTGAACGCCCGCTCCAGGGTCGTCCCCGGCAGCAGCACCCGCTGCCGGCCCACCGGTGCGCCGGGGTTGCTCACGTGCGCGTCGCCCTCGAGCGGTCCGAGCGGCAGCACGTCCCGGCTCAGGTCGGCCCCGACCCAGCTCGCCCCGGCGCTGCGGCCCACCACGCTGGACGGGAGGTCGACGCGCTCGAGCACCTGGAACACGCCACCGGCCGGACCCACTGTCGACAGCCACTGGCCGGTCACGGTCTGGTCCCCGGTGAGGGTGGCGCTCTGCCGCCAGTCGCCGGGCTGGCTGTCGCCGACCGCGACCTGCGGCGCCCAGCCCGGCTCGCGCCAGTCGGAGCCGGCCCGGAAGGCCTGCGCGACCGCCGTACCGGGGTGGGTGGGGACCACGCTGTCGAGCGCGTACCCGGCCACGAGCAGCGGCTGCACCGCGCGCAGCGACAGGGTCATCCCGGCGACGTCGGGGTGCACCTCGACCAGCCGGTCGACGAGGCCGAGCGGCACGCGCACGGCCACCCCGCCGTCGGGCAGGCGGGTGACCACGGGGTCCTGCGCGTCGAACGCGTCGAGCGCCACCCGGGTGGTGGTGCCGCCCGCGACCAGGTCGAGGCCGCCGTCCGCGCCGGCCCCCGCCACGACCTCCCCGGTGCGGCGGTCGGTCAGCGACAGCGTCCGGAACGGCGTCAGGGACCACCGCCGGACCACCAGGTCGTTGCCCACCTCGAGCACGCCGTCGTGCACGCGGGCGAAGGCCGCGGGGTCGGGCTGGGCAGCCGTCGTGGGGACGGCGAGCCCCGCGAGCAGCGCGGTCAGGGCGACCGGGACGGTACGGCGCAGCACGGGACCCCTCGATTTGTCGCAGTCCCTGACAAACTCCCGGTCGACGTCGCTCCCGTCAAGGGAGGACGGCGAGCAGGTCGGCCACCACCTGCGCGCGCAGCTCCGGGTCCTCGAGCACCGGGACGTAGAAGGCGTCCACGACGTCCGCGCCGAGGGTGGACACGTGGGCCGAGCGCACGTCGAGCCCGTGCGTCTCGAGGACGTGCGCGATGCGGTGCAGCACCCCCAGCTCGTCGGGCGCGCGCACCTCCACCACCGTCGCGGTCTCCGAGGCGTCGTCGACCAGCCGCACCGTCGACGGCGCGACGAGGCGCCCGGGCCGCGCGTACGCCGCCTCGCGCTGCGCGAGGCGCTCCTCGAGCGGCAGGCTGCCCTCGAGGGCGTGCCGCAGGTCCTCGCGCACGACGGTCCAGTCGGGCAGCCCGCCGAAGCGCGGTGTGACGCGGTACAGCGTCACGGCGGTCGCGCCGCGGGCGAACCCGGAGGCCGCGCGCACGTCGAGCTTGTGCAGCGCGAGCACGCCGGCGGCGAGGGAGAGCAGGCCGGGCCGGTCGGGCGCGACGACGAGCACCGTCTCGCCGTCGGGCTCGAGGGCGAACTCGCCGCGCGCGACGACCTCCTCCTGCTCCGGCGTCAGCATGGCGGGCGGCGGGGGCGGGTGCCCCTCGAGGAGGGCGGAGGCACGGGCCACGAGGTCGCCGACGAGCTGCCCCTTCCAGCCGCTCCACGCCGCCGGGCCGGTGGCCAGCGAGTCGGCCTCGGTGAGCGCGTGCAGCAGCTCGAGCACGTCGGCGGAGCCCACCGCGTCGGCCACCGACCCGGCCGTGGCCGGGTCACCGAGGTCGCGCCGGGTGGCGACGTCGGGAAGCAGCAGGTGGTGCTCGACCATCGCGACGAGCACGGCCACGTCCTCGGGCGGGAAGCCGAGCCGCGGCGCCAGGCCGGCGACGACCTTCATGCCCACCTCGGTGTGGTCGCCGGGCAGGCCCTTGCCGATGTCGTGCAGCAGCGCGCCGACGAGGAGCAGGTCGGGCCGGGCGACCCGCCGGGTCAGCGCCGCAGCGTTCGCCGCGGCCTCGATCAGGTGCCGGTCGACGGTGAAGCGGTGGTAGCTGTTGCGCTGCGGCTTCGACCGCACCGACTCCCACTCGGGGAGCAGCCGGACCAGCAGCCCGGCCTGGTCGAGCTCCTCGAACGTCGCCACCGCGCCCTCACCCGCAGCCAGCAGGCCGACGAACGCGTCGCGGGCGGCCCCGGGCCAGGGGTCGGGCAGCGGCGGCCCGGCAGCCAGTCGCTCCAGGGTGATCGGCGCGATCGGCAGCCGCGCCCAGGCGGCCGCCTGCGCGACCCGCAGCAGCAGCAGCGGGTCGTCCTCGGGGGTGGCGTCGCGGGCGAGGACGACCTCGCCCTCCTGCTCCACGACGTCGTCGGCCAGCGGCCGCCGTACCGGGCCGGACGGCCCCCGCAGCCCGAGCATGCGGCGCTTCGGCGCGGCCGCCGCCACCCGCCGCCACGTGCCGTCGGAGGCGAACGCGATGGTCCGCGCCGCCGTCGACACCTCGGCCATCAGGGCGTCGCCGTCCGCGAGGCCGAGCGCCTGCGCGACGCCGTCCTGCTCCTGCATGAGCAGCCGGTCCACCGTGCGCCTGCCGGCCCGGCCGGTACGGCGGTGCAGCTCGCCACGGACGTCGAGCAGCACGTCGTGGGCGCGGCGCAGGGCCTCCCCCGGCTGGTCGGCGACCTGCGCGACGGCGAGCGCGTGCAGCGCGTGCACGTCGCGCAGCCCGCCGCGCGCCTCCTTGAGGTCCGGCTCGAGCAGGAACGCCACCTCCCCGAACTGACGGGCGCGCTCCTCGACGAAGGCGCGCAGCTCGGGGACCCGCTTCGGGGCCCCCGACCGCCACGCCGCCCGGGTGGCCGAGACCAGCTGCCGGCCGAGCTCGAGGTCGCCCGCGACCGGCCGGGCGTCGAGCAGCCCGAGGGCCGCCTTGAGGTCCTCCTTCGCGACCGCCTCGGCCTGCGCGACGGTGCGCACCGAGTGGTCCAGGCCGACGCCGCTGTCCCACACGGGGTACCAGACCCGGTCGGCGAGGGCGCTCACGTCGTGACTGCCGTCGTGGACGAGGACCAGGTCCAGGTCGGACCCCGGGGCGGGGTCGCGCCGACCGAGGGCGCCGACCGCCACCAGGGCCACGCCAGGTCCGGGGTCGCCGAGCAGGTGCGCCAGCCACCCGTCGTACAGGTCTGTCAGGGCCTGGCGCAGCGCCGCACCGACGAGCTCGGTGCGGCCGAGCAGCGCCTCGCGCTGGGCCTTGAAGGCGGCGACGTCCACGGGGCGAGCCTGTCAGAGGTCCGTCGGCGGGCTCAGCCCAGCCTGCCCGTGGTCCGCACCGAGCCGAGGTCGTACGCCGACTCCGCGTGCAGCGCCTGGTCGAGGCCGGTCGCCTCGTGCTCCCGCGGCACCCGGAGCGGGCGGACCCGGTTCATCACCGTCGCCAGCACCCAGGTGGCGCCGAACGCCCAGGCCGTGGCGACCAGGACCGCCAGCAGCTGCCGTCCCATCAGCCACAGCCCCCCGCCGTACAGCAGGCCCTCGTGCGCCACGGCGCTGTTCACGCCGTGGCTGGCGGCCAGCCCGAGGAAGAGCAGACCGAGCACTCCACCGACGTAGTGGACGCCGACGACGTCGAGCGAGTCGTCGTACCCGAGCCGGTACTTCACCTGCACACCGAACAGGCAGACCGCACCGGCGATGCCGCCGAGGACGAGGGCGGCCAGCGGCGAGAGGAAGCCGCAGGACGGGGTGATCGCCACCAGGCCGGCGATCGCGCCGGACGCCCCGCCCAGGGTGGTCGCCGAGCCGGTGCGCCAGCGCTCCACCGCGAGCCAGGAGAGCATGCCGCCGACCCCGGCGAGGTGGGTCGCCACCAGGGCGCTGACGGCGAGCCCGTCCGCGTGCAGGGCCGACCCGGCGTTGAAGCCGAACCAGCCGAACCACAGCAGCCCGGCGCCGAGCAGGGTGAGCGGGAGCGAGTGCGGCGGCATCGCCTCGCGCGGCCACCCGAGGCGCTTGCCGACCACGAGCGCGAGGGCCAGGCCGGCGGCACCGCAGTCGATCTCGACGACGGTGCCGCCGGCGAAGTCGAGCACGCCGAGCCGGGCGAGGAACCCGCTCGGCGAGAAGGCCCAGTGGGCGAGCGGTGCGTAGACCAGCACCGACCAGAGCGCGGCGAAGGCGACGAAGGCGCCGAAGCGCATGCGGTCGGCGACGGCTCCCGCGATGAGGGCCACGGTGATGACCGCGAACATGAGCTGGAAGGCGGCGAACAGCAGCGGCGGCACCGACAGGTCGAAGCCGGGGACCGGGTCGGTGTCGTGGCCGAGACCCAGGAAGCGCAGCCCGCCGAGCGCGCGGTTGCCGGGCGCGAAGGCGAGCGAGTACCCCACCAGCACCCAGGTCACGCTGACGACGCCGATCGCCACGTAGTTCTGCATGAGCATCGCGAGCACGTTCTTCGCGCGGACCATGCCGCCGTAGAAGAAGGCCAGCCCCGGGGTCATGAGCAGGACGAGGGCGGTGCAGGTGAGCAGCCAGGCGGTGTCGCCGGTGTCGAGGTGAGTCACGTGGGGTCACGCTGCGCACCCCACGTTGCCCGGTCGTTGCACTCGTGTTTCGGGCACGTGAACGGCCCCCGCCTCTCGTGAGGGGCGGGGGCCGTCCAGCGGGCTCAGAGCGCGTCGGCCCCGCGCTCGCCGGTGCGCACGCGCACGACGTCCTCGACCGGGGTGCTCCACACCTTGCCGTCACCGATGGAGCCGGTCTGCGCCGTGGAGACGATGGCGTCGATCACGCCACCGGCGTCGGCGTCGTCCACGAGCACCTCGAGCCGCACCTTCGGCACGAAGTCCACCGTGTACTCCGCGCCGCGGTACACCTCGGTGTGCCCGCGCTGCCGCCCGAAGCCCTGCACCTCGCTCACCGTCATGCCCTGCACGCCGATCGCCTCCAGGGCGCTCTTGACGTCGTCGAGCTTGAACGGCTTGAGGATCGCGGTCACGAGCCTCATGACAGGGCCTCCACTCCACGCTCACCGGTCCGGACCCGGACGACGTCGTCGACCGGGGTGCACCACACCTTGCCATCGCCGATGGAACCCGTGAGCGCGGACTTGGCGATCACCTCGAGCACGTCGTGCGCGTCAGCGTCCTCGCAGAGGACCTCCACCCGCACCTTCGGCACGAAGCTCACCTCGTACTCCGCTCCCCGGTACACCTCGGTGTGCCCGCGCTGGCGGCCGAAGCCCTGCACCTCGCTGACGGTCATGCCCTGCACCCCGAAGGCCTCGAGGGCGGTCTTCACGTCGTCGAGCTTGAAGGGCTTGATGACCCCCGTCACCAGCCTCACAGGGAGACCTTCGACGCGCCGGCCGTGAGGTAGGACGGGGCACCGGTCGAGCTGGTGCTCATGCCCGTGAGCTCGTACGCCGTCTCGGCGTGCTCGCTCTGGTCGATGCCCAGGTCCTCGGCGTCCTCGGTGACGCGCAGCCCGATCGTGTACTTGAGGAGCAGCGCGATGATCAGCGTGACGACGAACGAGTAGCCCATCACGGCGAACGCCGCGACGACCTGCTTGCCCAGCTGCGAGGCGCCACCGCCGTAGAAGAGGCCGTCGACGAAGCCGGTGGACGCCTTGGTCGCGAGGAACCCGACGGACACGGTGCCGACGAACCCGCCGACGAGGTGCACGCCGACCACGTCGAGCGCGTCGTCGAAGCCGAGCTTGTTCTTGATGCCGATCGCCATCGCGCAGATGCCGCCGGCGACGAGGCCCACGACGATCGCGCCGACCGGGCTCACCGACCCGCAGGACGGGGTGATGGCCACCAGACCCGCGACCGCACCGGACGCCGCGCCGAGGGTGGTGAAGTGCCCGTCGCGCAGCCGCTCCACGATGAGCCAGCC
>DATJGA010000224.1:0-8766 GCA_035495395.1 Mycobacteriales bacterium
CCGGCAGGTCGTACCGGGCGCCGTCGACGACCAGGGACTCCGGGGCCCAGACCGGGGCGGCGAGCTCGATCCGACCGCGCTCCCCGACGACCGAGGACGTGCCCGGCAGGTCCGCCGCGATCGAGCACCGCAGGTGCGCGGTCGCGCCGTCGAAGACGAGCTCCACGGTGGTGTCGTGGTCGACCTCGGTCGGCCCGAGGGCCGCGGTGGCACGGACCTCCGTCGGCCGGCCGAGCAGGAGCAGCGCCAGCTGCAGCGGGTAGGTGCCGATGTCGAGCAGCGCACCGCCACCGAGGTCCCGCCGGTACAGCCGGTGCTCCGGGTCGAACGGCGCGGCGAAGCCGAGCTCTGCCTCGACCGAGACCACCCGCCCGATCGCGTCCTGCGCGACGAGCTCACGCAGCCGCCGGTACGACGGCAGGAACCGGGTCCACATGGCCTCCATGAGGAACCGGTCGTGCTCGGCGGCCGTGTCCACCATGCGCCGCACCTGCTCCAGCGACAGCGCCATGGGCTTCTCGACGAGGACGTGCTTGCCGGCGGCCAGCGCCTCCACGGCCTGCTCGCAGTGCGCGCTGTGCGGCGAGGCGACGTAGACCACCTCGACCGCGGGGTCGGCCAGCAGCTCGGGCCACGTGCCGGGCACCACGCCTGCGTGCGCGGCGGCGAAGGAGCCCGCGCGCGCGGCGTCGCGCGAGGCGACCCTCACCAGGCGCGCCCCGGGCACGTCGCGCAGGGCCAGCGCGAAGCGCCCCGCGATCTGACCGGTCCCCGCGATCCCCCAGCCCGGCACCCGTCCGCCCCTCAGCCGCGACCCCACCGGCCGCCGCCGTCACCCTGCCACGCAGCGGTTCGGCACGACCGTAGGAGGATCGGCCCATGAGCCAGGGCGAGGACCGGGTGAGCGCCAGCCTGACCGTGCGTGCCCCGGCGGAGGTGGTCTTCGACCTGCTCGCCGACCCGGCCACGCACGCCTCCATCGACGGCACCGGGTGGGTCTGCGGGGCGGTCGACAGCGAGCCCCTGACGGCACCCGGTCAGGTCTTCATGATGGACATGCACCACCCCGACCACCCCGACGGGGACTACCGGACCGCCAACCGGGTCCAGGTGCTCGACCGGCCGCGTGCCATCTCCTGGCACACCGGTTACGTCAAGGACGACGGCACCCTCGGGTTCGGCGGTTGGCTGTGGCGGTACGACCTCGCCCCGGCAGGGCCGGGCAGCACCGAGGTCACGCTCTCCTACGACTGGTCCGCGGTCCCGGAGCCGATCCGCGCGTACCTCTCCTTCCCGCCCTTCCCGCCCCACCACCTGAGCCGCTCCCTCGCGCACCTGGCCGAGCTCGCCACCGCTGCCGGCCTCGCCTAGGTTGCGCGGGTGGACGCGGACCTCCGGGCGCTCGAGGACGCGCTGCTGGCCGCCGTGCGTGACGGCGACCTGGGCACCCTCGACCGGCTGCTGAGCGAGGACTTCGTCATCACGACGGCGGGGTGGCTGCGCGAGCCGGTGGGCAAGCGGGCCTGGGTCGACGCCCTCACCAGCCACGCGCTGGACGCCTACGCGCTGCACGACGTGCAGGTGCGCGCCTACGGCTCCGTCGCGGTGGCCCTCGTCCACTCCACGCAGTCCGGCACCTTCCGCGACGCGCCGTACACGCACGACTTCCGCTACACCGACGTCTGGACGCGGTCCGCGGGCGGGTGGCAGCTCGACGTGCGGCACGCCACGCTGCTGCCCGAGCAGCAGTAGGTCGCGTCAGCCCTTCCCCTGCCGGGCCTCACGGAGGAGCGCCTCGACGATCGCGCCCTTCTGCTCGACGTAGGCCTCGCGGTCGGTGCGCAGCAGCGGCGCCAGCCGGTGCTTCTCGTCGGCGTACCGCTGCCGAGCGGAGGCGTCGCGCCGCAGCAGGTCACGCAGGTCGACGTGGTCCCGGTACGGCGGGGACCCGTCGAGCACGAGGTAGAGGTGGTGGTACGGCGAGCCGGAGGGCGCGGCGAACGCCTCCCTCCCGTCGATCCCGAGGTCCCCGCGGTGGACGTAGCCGAGGGACGCGAGCGCCTCGAGAGCCGCGCCTCGCGACGCAGCGGAGGGCACGACGACGTCGACGTCGAGGATCGGCTTCGCCGCCAGACCGGGTACGGCGGTGCTCCCCACGTGCTCCACCCGAGCCCCCTCCGGCAGCGCCGGCCCCAGCCGCTCCGCGAGGGCCGCGAAGGCGAGCGGCCAGCTCTCGTCGTACGCGACGACCTCGGCGGGCGGCTCCACGAGGCGACCGTAGGGCTCACAGGGACCTCACAGCGAGTCTCCAGACAACGGGCACGCGCGACGCCGATGCTGGACGCATGCCTGAGGCCCGCCTGCTCGTCGTCGACGACGAGCCGAACATCGTCGAGCTGCTCTCCGCCTCGCTGCGCTTCGCCGGCTTCGAGGTGGAGACCGCCGCGGGCGGGCTCGAGGCCGTCGACGCGGCCCGCAGCTTCCGCCCCGACCTGCTCGTGCTCGACGTGATGATGCCGGGGCTGGACGGCTTCGGCGTCGTCCGCCGGCTGCGGCAGGAGGGCGACCGCACGCCGGTGCTGTTCCTCACCGCGAAGGACGCGACCGAGGACAAGGTGCAGGGCCTGACCCTCGGCGGCGACGACTACGTCACCAAGCCGTTCTCCCTCGAGGAGGTCGTCGCGCGCATCCGCGCGGTCCTCCGCCGTACCGCGGCCTCGCCCGCCGCGGCGAGCCACCTGAGCTTCGCCGACATCGAGCTCGACGAGGACACCCACGAGGTGTGGAAGGACGGCCAGCTCGTCCAGCTGTCGCCGACCGAGTTCAAGCTGCTGCGCTACTTCATGCAGAACGCCGGCCGGGTGCTGAGCAAGGCGCAGATCCTCGACCACGTCTGGAACTACGACTTCGGCGGCGACGCGAACGTCGTGGAGTCGTACGTCTCCTACCTGCGCCGCAAGGTCGACACCACCGAGCCGCGGCTGCTGCACACCCTGCGCGGCGTCGGCTACGTGCTGCGAGTGCCCAGGACATGAGGGCCCTCCCGCTGCGCGTCACCCTGGTGGTGGTCGTCGTCAGCCTGTCCGCGCTCGGCCTCACGGTCAGCGGCCTCGCCGCGACCCGGTCGCTGCACGGGTACCTGCAGGACCAGGTGGACACCCAGCTCGAGGGCGCCCTCAACAACCCGCGCCAGCTCATCGAGGCGCTCAACGGCGGCGGCCCGGGGCGGCCCGACTCGTTCGGCGCCATCTACGTCAAGGTCGGCGACGCGGAGTCCGACCTGCCCCAGGGCGTCAGCCCGCCGAAGGTCCCGAGGAGCCCGCGCGTCGACCGGCACCCCTTCACCCTCCGCTCGGTCGACGGCCCCGGCCGCTGGCGCGCGATCGCCGCGCTCAACACCCAGGCCGAGGTGCTGGTGGTCGCCGTACCGCTCGACTCCGTCGAGCACACCACCGCGCGGCTGCGCCGCATCGAGCTCGTCGTCGGGCTGGCGGTGCTCGTGCTGCTCGGCGCCGGCGCCTTCCTCGTCGTACGGCGGTCGCTCAAGCCGCTCGTGGAGATGGAGCACGCGGCGGAGGCCGTGGCGGCCGGGGACCTGAGCCGACGCGTGCCGGAGGGCGACGCGGGCACCGAGATCGGCTCGCTGTCGCAGAGCTTCAACGCGATGGTGGCCCAGGTCGAGGAGGCGTTCGCCGAGCGGGCCGCCTCCGAGGCCGAGGCGCGCACGTCGGAGGAGCGGATGCGCCGGTTCGTCGGCGACGCCTCGCACGAGCTGCGCACCCCGCTGACGAGCATCCGCGGGTTCGCCGAGCTCTACCGCCAGGGCGCGCTGCCCGCGCAGGCCGACGTCGACCGCGCGATGAACCGCGTCGAGTCCGAGGCCGCCCGGATGGGCCTGCTCGTCGAGGACCTGCTGCTGCTCGCCCGGCTCGACCAGCAGCGGCCGCTGGAGCACGTGCCGGTCGACCTGCTCGAGCTGGCGCGCGACGCGGTGCAGGACGCGCGGGCCGTCGACCCCGAGCGCGCCGTCGAGCTCGAGGTCGTCGCGGCCGGCTCCGCACCGGTCGTGTCCGGCGACGCCGCGCGGCTGCGCCAGGTGCTGGGCAACCTCGTGGGCAACGCCCTCACGCACACCAGCGCACCGGTCACGGTGCGGCTGTCCACCGCGACCGGCAACGCCGTCGTCGAGGTGGAGGACAAGGGCCCCGGCATCCCGCCGGAGGACCGGCCGCGGGTGTTCGAGCGCTTCTACCGCGCGGACACCTCGCGCACCCGGACCTCGGGCGGCACCGGGCTCGGGCTGTCGATCGTCGCCGCGCTCGTCGCCGCGCACCGCGGCACCGTGGAGGTGCTGGAGACCCCCGGCGGCGGCGCGACGTTCCGCGTCACCCTGCCGCTCGCGGCGTGACCCTCAGCCCGGCGCCAGCGAGTACAGCAGCACCGGGTCGTGGAACCCGCGCAGCGTCGCGGCATCCCCCGGTACGGCGGACCAGCCGGGCCCCAGGGCGTCCACCAGCTCGCCGGCCGCGAGCACCTCGCCCGGCTCCGCCTTGGCCACCAGCCGCGAGGCCAGGTTGACCGGCGTACCGAAGTAGTCGCCGTCCTGGGCGAGGACGAGGCCGTAGGCGATACCGGCGCGCACGTCGATGCCGACCATCGCCGCGCGCGGGTGGTTGACCAGCCCGTGCGCGACCCGGGCCAGGTCGTCAGGGGCGGCGTTGACCCACATGACGGCGTCGCCGAGGAACTTCACGATCCGCCCGCCGTGCGCCTGGACGGTCTCGGTCGCCTGCTCCTCGAAGACGCTGAGCACCTGCGAGAGCTCGGCCAGGCCGAGGTGGTGCGACAGGTGCGTGAAGCCCGACAGGTCGGCGAAGCCCACCCCGCAGCGGAACGCGGCCCGGTCGCCGATGTCGATCCCCTCGAAGTGCACCCGGGTGGCCTCGAGGTGCTGGCGGTGCACGGTGTCGAGCATCCGGCCGATGCGCGGCACCAGCCGGGTCACCGCCGAGAACGCCTTCGCGGTCTCCACCTCGCTGCCCGACCGGGAGACGTCGATGGCGTCCATGCCCTGCCGCATGGCGGAGGACTCCGCCTCGCTGATGCGCGCGAGGGACGCGCCGATGACGCGGGCGACGCCGAGCGCGGTCTCCTCCCCGAGGAACGCCCGCACCTCCAGGTAGGTCTGCAGCGCCTCGACGTCCGGCTCGGTGAGCAGCGGCGCGTCGATGTCGGCCGACGGCAGGCCGAGGGTGCGCCAGACCCGCTGCAGGTGCTGGGGATCGGCCTCGAGCCGGGCCCCCGCCTCGCGCAGCGACAGCAGCCCGACGACGGGGCGGATGCGCCGGTCACCGGCGAGGGCGAACAGCCGTCCCCGCTCGTGCGCGACCTGCATCTCCTCGACCGTGCAGCCCTCGGACTCGAGGAACTCGAGCAGCTCCAGGCGCTCGTCGGCGCCCTCGGCCGCCGGGTCGTAGAGCCCGGCCTCCTCGAAGCGCTTGAGGTCCATGCCGGAAGTGTGCCGCGCCGGGCAGGTGCGGTCAGCAGCCGTGCAGCACGAGGTCGCTGCCGCTGCGACCGCGGCGGACCTCGACCTGGGCCGGGATGCGCTGCCGCAGCTCGCTGACGTGGCTGACCAGCCCGACCACCCGGCCGCCCTCGCGCAGCCCGTCGAGCACGTCCATCACCTCGTCGAGGGTCTCCTCGTCGAGCGTGCCGAAGCCCTCGTCGACGAACAGCGCCTCGATCCGGGCGCCGCCCGCCTCGGCCATCACGACGTCGGCCAGCCCCAGCGCGAGCGCCAGCGACGCGAGGAAGGTCTCGCCGCCCGACAGCGTCGCGGTGTCGCGGTCCTGCCCCGACCAGGCGTCCCGCGCCAGCAGCCCCAGCCCGGCCCGCACGCCGCCCCGCGACGCGCCATCGGTGTGCACGAGCTCGTACCGGCCCTGCGTCATCCGGCGCAACCGCACGCTCGCCGCCTCGGCCACCTCCTCGAGCCGGGCCGCGAGCACGAACGCGGACAGCGTCATCCGCAGCGCGTTCTGCCCCTGCCCGGCGCACAGGTCGGCCAGCCGGCGCACGGCCGACGCGGTCTCCACCAGCGGCGCGAGCGCGTCGACCGCCGCGCCGAGGGACGGCGCCAGCCGCTCCAGCGAGGTACGGCGGGACTCGGCCTGGGCGAGCAGCGCCGTGGCGGTGCTCAGCTCCGCGTCGGCGGCCTCGACCGCGGCCTGCTGCTCCTCCACCGGCGCCGGCGGGTCGAGCGGCACGTCGAGCGCCGGGTCGGCCAGCTCGGCGAGCACCGCCGCCTCGGTGTCCGCGGCCGTCCGCAGGTGGGCCGCCGTACCGGACCGCCACGGCTCGGGTCGGGCGGCCTCGTGGGCGTCCTCGCAGGAGGCGAAGCCCTTGGCGAGGCAGGCGGTCTCGGCCGCCCGCTGCGCGGCGTCGAGCTCGTGCTGCGCGGCGACCAGGGCCCGGGTCGCCTCCAGCGCAGCCTCGGCGGCGCTGCCCTGCGCGAGCGTGCCGGCGAGCGCCTCGTCCAGGCTGACGACCTCGCCGAGCGCCGCGCGCAGCTGCTCCTCGGCGACCGCGGCGCGCCGGGCCGCCGCCTGGGCGGCGCGGTCGGCCGCCTCCGCCCGCGCGCTGGCGGCGACGTGCGCCGCGAGGGCCGCACGGGTTGCCTCCTCGACACCGGCGGCGTCCAGCTCGGCCCGCGCGCCCTCGGTGGCCGCGGCGTCGAGGACCGCGATCTCCACGGCCAGCTCGGACAGCAGCGCGTCCACCCCCACGGGGGTGAGGTCGCCGACCCGGTCGCGCAGGCTCGCCGCGGTCGCCCGGTCGGCGGCCAGCGCCGCCTCCACCTCGGCCACGAGCAGGGCCGCGTCGTCGGCTGCCCGTCGGGCGGCCTCCTCGTCCTCGCTGCTCACGCCCTCGTCGCGCAGCGCCGAGGGGTCGGGGTGCTCGAGCGAGCCGCAGACGGGGCAGGGGGTCTCGTCCGCCAGCGCGAACGCGAGCCGGGCGACCATCGTGTTGATGCTCGCCGTGCGGACGTCGTTGGCCTTCTCCAGCAGGGCCACGTGCGCCTGGCGCGCGCCCAGGTGCTCCTCGACGCGGCGCAGCAGCCGCGCCTCGACCTGCCCGAGGGCGACGACGTCCGGCCGGAGCGCCTCCAGCCGCTGCTGCTCGGCGACGAGCACCGGCCGGCGCTCCGCGGCCACGCGGCCGGCCCGCACCAGGGCCCCGGCCTGCTCGGCACGCAGCGGCAGCGCCCCGAGCTCGACCTCCAGCTGGGCCACCGCGGTGAGCGCCTCGGCCTGCTCGTCACGTGCGGCGGCGACAGCGGTGCGCTCCTCCACGAGCGCCGCCTCGACGGCGCGCAGCGCCTCGAGGCGACCCGTGCGCTCGCGGCACGCGGTGACGACGTGGATCAGCTCGGGCTCGTCGAGGTCGGCGTCGAGCCCCGCGGCCACCAGCCCCGAGCGGGCCACCGCCTCGGCGGACAGCGCGACGTCACGGCGGGTGCGGCGGGTGCCGACCTCGTGGAGCGCGCCGGCGACCTCGGCGGCCCGGGTGGCGGCGTCCGCCTCCTGCTGCAGCGTGATCAGCGCGGTGCGGGCCAGCAGGAGGTTCTCCTGGCGCCTCAGCGCGAGCGAGCGACGGCTCTGCCGGTCGGCGAGGTCCTGGGCGGCCGCGAGCGAGGCGCGCGCGGCGTCGCGGGCGAGCGTCGCGACCGAGACCTGCTGCGCCGCAAGGGACTCCGCGTCCCGGGCGCCGGCGAGCAGCGCCTGCGCCCACGCGACCGGCGACTCCTCCGACGCCTCGACGCCGGCCGCCTCGGCGACCCGGGCGACGAGCAGGTCGACCTCGTCCTGCGCGGCGGCGGCCGCCTCGGCGGTGCTGCGCCGGCGGGCCGCCAGCCACTGCTCCGCGTCGCGGAACCGCTCGGTCGCGAAGAGCCGCTCCAGCAGCGCGATCCGGTCCTTGGTCTCGGCCCGCAGGAACTGCGCGAACTCCCCCTGCGGCAGCAGCACGACCTGGAAGAACTGCTCCGCCGACATGCCCACCAGGTCGGCGATCTCCTGGTCGGCCTCGCCGACCCGGGTCGAGCGGACGTACCAGCTGCCGTCGACGAGCTCCTCGAGCAGCACCTTGGCGGGCTCGGTCGTCGTGCCGGTGCCACGGCGCTTGGCGCGCTGCTGCTCCGGGCTGCGGGTGATGCGGAACCGCCTGGTGCCGAAGGAGACCTCGGCCTGCACCTCGGTGCCGACCGACACCTCCGCGTGGTCCGAGCGCAGCCGCTTGGCGCCCTGCCGGGCACCGGGCACCCGGCCGAAGAGGGCGAACCCGAGGCCGTCGAGCAGGGTCGTCTTGCCCGCGCCGGTGGGCCCGTGCAGCAGGAACAGGCCGGCCTCGGAGAGGCGGTCGAGGTCGACCTCGACGGTGCCCGCGAAGGCGCCGAACGCCGTGAGCCGCAGCGCGTGCGGCCTCATGCGGTCACCGCGCGGAGGGCCTCGAGGGCCTCGGTGAGCAGCGCCTGCTCGACCTCGTCGGCGACCGTGCCGCGCACGTGCTCGACGAACGCGGTCGTCACCTGCAGGTCGCTGCGGCCGGTGACCCGGGCGGCGTAGGTCTCCTCCGAGCGCACCACTCCCGCCGGCTCGTGGGTGAGGACGAGCACGTGCGGGAACCGGGTGCGCAGCCGCGCCATCGCGTCCTCGGGGCGCGCGGCGTCGGTGAGCGTGACGGTCAGCCAGTCGTCCTCCTGCG
>DATJGA010000225.1:0-7728 GCA_035495395.1 Mycobacteriales bacterium
GCGATCTGGATGCCGATGACGGCGCGGTGCTCCGCGTCGGGGGTGGCCACCGTGCCGAGCGTGACCGTCCCGGGCTTGCCGCCGCGCCGGTAGCCGATGACGACGGTGCGCCCCGGCGTGCGCGCGCTGATGAGCTTGCGCAGGGAGTCGGTGCCGGTCACCGCCTTGCCGTCGACGCTGACCAGCACGTCACCGGCCTTCAGGTGCCCGTCCGAGGGGCCGCGCGCGGTGACGGTGACCACCGACACCTGCGTGGCCGCGATGCCGAGCACCTTCATCGCCGCGACGGTGGCGTCGTCCTGCGACTGCCGCATGTCCTGCGCGTTCTGCTTGTCGGTCTGCTCGCGGTCCTGGTCCGGCGGGAAGACGATCTCGCGCGGCACGACCGCGTCGCTGCCGGACAGCCAGCCCTCGATCGCCTCGAACAGCGTGACGCGGTCGGTGACGCTCACCGTGGTCGCGTCGAGGGCCCCGTCGGTCGGGTAGGTCCGGCCGCCGGAGATCGTCAGCACCTCGGAGGCGCCGATCGTGCCCAGCGTGTTGAAGGCCGGACCGGGCGAGAGCCGGACGTACGGCACCCGCGTGATCGCGCCGGCTGCGGCCAGCAGGACGGCCAGCAGCGCGGTGAGCAGGGTCGTCAGGGCGCCGCGGGACACGGGTCGAGCGTACGGCGTGCCGCGGACCGGACCGTCAGCGCGCGAAGAAGCCCATCGAGCTCGGCGCGGCCACGGCCTCCTCGGCCACCGGCAGCTCCTGCTCCGGCACGACGACCGGCACGGCCTCGGCCACGACCGGCGGGGCCGCGACGGCCTCGGGCGCGGACTCGGGCATCTCGACCTTGTAGTACGCCTTGAAGGCCAGCGGGACCTCGGTCAGCGCGTGCACCGAGACGCGGTCGACGCCCTCGGTGTTGCGCAGGTGCTCCACGAAGCGCACCGCGTCCTCGAGGCTGGCGAGCCGCCGGAACGCCGGGCTCCCGTCGTGGGCCGGGAAGAAGACGACGTGCTCCATGGGGACTCCTGTGCTGAGGGGCGGGCGCCTGCCGTGTCCAGACGTGTGTCGGCTCGTTGAGCGGGGTGTCTTGAGCAACCGGAAAGACGCCTTGTCTGCTTTGTCCCGGAGGTGCGAGACTTTCCACAACGCGCCTCGCGAGGAAACCTCGCGAGGTCTCGGCTCCTTGTCCGTTGCACCGTTGTCGGGTTCGTCCCAGCCCCCGACGGGAGAGGCACCCAGTGTCGACTGCGCAGGACCTTCCTGTTCCGTACGGCGATCCCGGCCCCGGGCCCGCGCTGCGGCTCGTCCCGACCGAGCCCCTCGACTTCGACGCCGCCGTGCGCTCCATCCGCCCGCGCCTGCACCGGTACGCCGTACGCCGCCTGGGCGACCTGCACGAGGCCGAGGAGCTCGTCCAGGAGGCGCTGCTCCGCGCGTACACGCACCGGACCCAGCTGCTCACCGAGGACGACGTCGCCGCCTGGACCACCGTCGTCACCGGTCGGCTCGTCATCGACCGGCTCCGCGTGCGGGGGCGCTCCACCAGCGTCGCCGACGTCCCCGAGAGCGGCCGGGTGTCCCGCGACACGGCCGACGTGGTCGTCGCCCGCGACGAGGCCCGGATGGCCCTGGACGCGCTCGACGCGATGCCCGCCCGCCAGGCAGCCCTGCTCTGGGCCCGCGAGGTCGAGGGGCAGTCCTACGAGGAGCTCTGCAAGCGCTTCGCGATGACCGAGCCGGCCGTGCGGTCCGTGCTCACCCGGGCGCGCAAGGCGCTCCGCAAGGAGTACGGCGCCCGCGGCGGCACCCTTCCCGTCGGCGGCCTGGCCGTGCTCGCCCCCTGGGTGGCCGGCCTCGGCTGGGCGGACCGGCTGCGCCGCGCCGCTGCCCGGGTCTCCGCGCCCGCCGCGCTGAGCGCGGTCGGCGTCACCGCCCTCGGCGGCCTCGTCCTCAGCCCGTTCGGCCTGGTGCCCGCCCACCCGCAGCAGTTCCACCCGGCCACCGCCGTGGTCACGGGCGGCCTCGACGAGCCGCTCCTGCACGCGCCGACGTTCGCCCTCGCCGCGGTGGAGCAGGCGACCGCGAGCCGTCCCGCCGCCCGGCCGCACGACACGACGGTCCTGCTCCCGGCCCTGCACCGGGCCATCGGCACCTGCGTGAACGACGTCGACTCCGACGGCGGGAACGGGTCGGTCGACGCGCGCTCCGTGACCAACGTCGTCCCCGGGCTCGACCCGACCGCCGGCTCGGGCGAGTGCGACACGGCGCAGTCCACACCCGGGACCACCGTGACGGCCCACCTGCCCGGCCCGATCGTGGGTCAGGACCCCACGGTCACCCTGCCGGGCGAGGTCCCCTGCGCCCCGGCCCCCAGCAACCCGCTCGTGTCATGCGACTCCCCCCAGCAAGGAGCCTCCCAGTGAACCGCCGCCTGATCGTCGCCGGAACCCTCACCGTCGCCCTCGGCGGGGCGCTCGTCGCACCCGCCCTCGCCGCCCCGACCACCGAGCAGAAGCGCGAGAAGGTGTGCGTGTCGCAGCCGACACTGCTGCCCGACGGCTACTGCATCACCTGGAACAACCCGGTGGTACCGCAGCCCTAGCTGGCCTTGTGGTGGCGCTCCTCGGCCTGGCGGTCGGTGAGCGCGGCCCGGAAGCGGTCGTACCGCTCCACCGTCTCGCGTGCCTCCGCCGGCCCGCGGGGCCGGGCGGCCCAGGTGATCCAGAGCACGGCGAGCAGCGGCGCGACGATCACCGGGCTCAGCCACAGGATCCAGGAGGGCATCAGGTCGCCTTCGTCGCGAACGGGGTCGTCCCTCGCATGCTAGACCCGCGACGCCCCACGGGAAGCCCTGCGCGGCAAGCACTTTCCGCTCAGGGCAGCCCGACCCACTCGCGGGTGCCGTCGGCGAAGCGCTGGTCCTTCCAGATGGGCACCTGCGCCTTCAGCTCGTCGATGAGCCGGCGCGCGGCGACGAACGCCTCGTCCCGGTGCGCCGCAGACGCGGCGACGACCACCGCCACGTCGCCCACCTCGAGCCGACCGACCCGGTGCAGCGCCGCCACCCGCACCACGGGTACGGCGGCGACGACCTCCTCGGCCACGGTCCGCAGCACGTCCATCGCCGTCGGGTGCGCCGTGTACTCGAGGGCGACGACCTCCCGCCCCCCGTCGGTCGCCCGGACGAGGCCGGTGAAGGACACCACGCCGCCGGCGGCCGGGTCGGCGACGGCGGCGAGCACCTCGTCGACCGACAGCGGCGTCTCCCGGACGTCGAGGAGCGCGATCACGCGCTGAGCCTACGAGCAGCCGCGGGTTACGTTGGACCCATGGCGCCGGAACCGGACCCGAACGACCCGCTCGGCCTGGGCAAGCTGCTCGGACCGGACGTCATGAACCAGCTGCAGCGGCTCCTGTCGTGGTCCGGCGGGCCGGTGAACTGGGACCTCGCCACGGACGTCGCGCGCAGCGCGCTCGACGCGGACGACGTCGAGGTCACCACGGCGCAGGCACGGGAGGTCGCGGACGCGGGACGGCTCGCGGACGTGTGGCTCGACCCGCTGACCACGCTGCCCGCAGCCGGTGGCGAGACGCAGGCGTGGACCCGCCGGGCGTGGCTGACCACGACGCTGCCGGCCTGGAAGACGCTCGTCGACCCGGTCGCCGCGCGCGTCACGGCGGCCCTCGGGTCGGCCGTGGAGCAGGGCCTGACCAGCGAGGCGCTGCCGCCGGAGCTGCGCGGCCTGCTGAGCGGGCCGAACCCGTTCGCGGGCGTGATGCAGCAGGTGGGCGGCGTCGTGTTCGGCGCCCAGGTCGGGCAGGCGCTCGGCGCGCTCGGCGCCGACGTGCTCGCCTCGACCGAGGTGGGCATCCCGCTCGGGCCCAGCGCGCTGCTGCCGGCGAACGTCGCCGCCTTCGCCGAGGGCCTCGAGGTGCCGCTGGAGGAGGTGCGCCTGTACCTCGCGCTGCGGGAGGCGGCGCACCAGCGGCTGTTCGCCCACGTCCCCTGGCTGCAGGCCCACCTGTACGACGCGGTGGACGCCTACGGGCGCGGCATCGAGGTCGACCCGGGCACGCTCGAGCGGGCGATCGGCTCGCTCGACCTGAACGACCCCTCCGCCGCGCAGGAGGCGCTGTCGTCGGGGCTGTTCGAGATCGCGCCGACGCAGGCCCAGGAGGCGGCGCTGGAGCGGCTCGAGACGGCGCTGGCGCTCGTCGAGGGCTGGGTGGACGTCCTCGTCGACGCGGCCGCCGGGGGTCGGCTGCCGCACGCCGGGGCGCTGCGGGAGACCGTCCGCCGCCGCCGGGCCTCCGGCGGGCCGGCCGAGCAGACCTTCGCGACCCTCGTCGGCCTGCAGCTGCGGCCCCGCCGGCTGCGCGAGGCGGCCGCCCTGTGGGCGCGCATCACCGAGGAGCAGGGCCTGGAGGCACGCGACGCGCTGTGGGCCCACCCGGACCTGCTCCCCACCTCCGCCCACCTCGACGACCCGGCGAGCTGGGGTGCCACCAGCGCCGAGCCGGGCACGGGCGACTGGGACGCCGCGCTGCGCGACCTGGACGCCGACCTCGACGGCCACCCGGACGAGCCGGGGCCCTCCGGGACCTGACAGGTCTCACCCAGGGTGACAGTGCCGCTGCGGTGTCCGATTCCCCCCGGGTTTCTTTCACCCACAGGCGGTGGACCGCGTCGTCGCAGGTCAGACGCTTCTCAGGACTCGTCCACACAGCCGTCCACAGCCGGTGGACAAGCTCGTCCACAGGGACACACCGAGGTGTCAACACCCCTTCCCCAGCGTCGTCCACAGGCACTGCGTGACCCCCGTTGACGCGCTTCCGCGGCGGCTCCTAGGTTGCTGCTCCACGGAGCCCTCGGTGCTCCGGAACCGCTCGCAAGGGGAAGGCGAGCGGCTCCGGGACCCGGGGGCTCCGTAGCGTCTCGCCCTCACCCGCGCGCGTTCTCTGCGGGCCGGCCGCGCTCAGGGCGGTCGTGGATCCCGCAGAGATCACCGGCGAGCGGAGCTCAGGCGCCGGTGAACCGGGCGGGGCGCTTCTCGGCCTTCGCCCGCAGGCCCTCCTGCAGGTCGGCCGTGGTCATCGTGACGGGCTGGGCGACCGCCTCCCACGCCAGCGCCCGCTCCAGGCTCACCGGCCCCCCGTCGCGGAGCGCCTCGCGGTGCAGGCGAGTGGCGACCGGCGCGCCGGCGGCCACCATCGCGGCCCGCTCGAGCGCACCCGGTACGACGTCGTCGAGCAGCTCCGAGCACAGCCGGAGCCGGAGCATCTCCTCGGCCCGGACCGTGCGGCCGGTGAGGAGCAGGTCCCGCGCCACCGCCACGCCGGCGACCTCGGTGAGCGTGTACGTCGTCGCCATCCCCGCGTGCATGCCGAGGTGCGCGAAGGGCACGGACAGCGAGGCGGCGGGTCCGGCGTACCGGAGGTCGCAGGACAGCGCGAGGGCCGCGCCGGCCCCCACCGCCGGGCCGTTGACCGCGGCGATCGACGGGACGTCGAGGGCGCGCAGCGAGAGCCAGGCCCGGTAGAAGGGCAGCATCTTGTCGCGCAGCGCGTCCACGGACGCGCCCCCGGACTCCAGCCAGCCGAGGTCGCCGCCGGCGCAGAACGCCCGTCCTGCGCCGGTGACGACCACGCAGCGCACGCTGCGGTCGCCGCGGAGGCCGTCCACCGCGGCGACCCAGGCCGCCGTGAGCTCGTCGGTCATCGCGTTGCGCCGGTCGGGCAGGTCGAGCGTGAGCAGGACCACGCCCTCGGACGGGCGGTCGACGAGCAGCACCACGGCGGCCTCCGGAGCGTTGGCGGGGGGCTGAGCCTAGGAGGCCCGGCGGCCCCACAGCCACAGCGACAGCGACGCGGCCACGAGGAGCATCCCGGCGGTGAGCATGCTCGCCGGGGCCCGTCGCGGCGGCACGGGCCCGCTCTGGGCGGCGAGCACCGGCCGCACGACCGGGGCCGCGGACGCGCTCGGCGCGGGCGGCGGCGTCACCGGGCGGCGCACCGCCACCCGTCGGGTCGCGACCGGCGTTGCGGTGACCCGGGCGACGCCGGAGAAGCCGAGCCGGTCACGGGCGGCCTGGGACAGGTCGAGCACGCGGCTGCTCACGTAGGGCCCGCGGTCGTTGATGCGGACCACGACGCAGCGGCTGCGGCGGCAGACCCGCAGCCGGGTCCCGAACGCCAGCGTGCGGCTGGCCGCGGTGAGCTCGGTGGTGTCGAAGCGCTCGCCGCTGGCGGTGCGCCGGCCCTGGAAGGAGCCGCCGTACCAGGAGGCGTAGCCGGAGAAGGTGCGGCCCACGCGGACCTCGCGGTGCACGTAGCGGACGAGCGAGGTGCGGGCGGCGCCGCGGCTGGCGCGGGCGACCCGGACGGGGGCGGCGAGCGGTGAGGGGGCGACGGCGGCCTGGGAGACGGTGGTCGGCTCGGACACGGGGGTGAGCCGGTGGGGGCCTGCGCCCAGCGAGAGCGCGGTGCCGGTGAGAGCCAGGCCGGCGAGCAGACCGCCGGGGACGAGGTGACGACGGGACAGGGGACGGGACATGGGCGCTGGTCGCTGCCCGGCCGGTGAGCGACCCCTGGGTGGGGCCGTGCGGGCGGGCTGGACCTCACCTCCTTCGCGGACGGACCGGGCTGGGCCGGTCGGAGCAGGGACGGAACGTCCTGAAAACCGTAGGCAGAGGGTGCTTGCTATTGCTAGCAGTTCAGGCGTGGCAGAGATCACCCCGCGCAAAACCGCAGGTCAGAGGGGGTGCGGACCGCGCAGACGTGGCGGGCGTCACAAGTCGATCATGACGGGCTGTCACCCGATCGTGTGGCGACGTGACCGCGCGCTCGCGCCGAAGAACGGTGTGGAGACACCTCCCCACGACGACGGGACCCATTCATGGACACGCGCAGCACGGCGGTACGGCGGCCGAGCGTCCCCGTCCTGCTCTGCCTGGCCGTCGCCGGCGCCACCGCGCTCACGGGGCTCCCCGCGAACGCCGCGCCCGCTCCCGCCCAGACCGTCGTCGTCACCGGTGCCGGCGACCTCGCCTCCGCGGTGCGTGCTGCCGGCGGGCAGGTCCTGGACCGTCTCCCCCTCGTCGGCGGCCTGGTCGCGCGCCTGCCGCACGGCGCCGTCCTCCCGAACGCGCAGGTCGTCCCCAACCGCCCGATGGGCGTCTCCGGCAGCTCGGACGGCACGGGCGTCGCGAGCACCGTGCGCGCCACCCTCGGCCTCGGCGCCCCCGCGGGCGAGGGCGCCGGCGTCACCGTCGCCGTCGTCGACACCGGTGTGGCCGACGTCGCCGACCTCGCCGGCCGGGTGCAGCACGTCGACGTGACCGGCGACGGCACGGGCGACGGCTACGGCCACGGCACCTTCGTCGCCGGCCTCGTCGCGGGCGACGGCACGAGCTCGGACGGCGCCTACGCGGGCGTCGCCCCGGCCGCCTCGGTGCTCGACGTGCGGGTCGCGCACGCCGACGGCACCTCCGACCTCGTCACCGTCCTCAAGGGCCTGCAGGTCGTGGCCCAGCACCCCGAGGTCTCCGTCGTCAACCTCTCGCTCTCCTCCGGCAGCCCGCTGCCTTACCAGCTCGACCCGCTCACCGTCGCCCTCGAGTCCCTGTGGGCGCGCGGCACGACCGTCGTCGTGCCCGCGGGCAACGACGGCGCGGACGGTCGCGGCAGCATCACGAGCCCCGGCGTGGACCCGGTGCTGCTCACCGTCGGCGGCCT
>DATJGA010000226.1:0-23106 GCA_035495395.1 Mycobacteriales bacterium
TCCTGCTCGCCGCCTCCTTCGGGATCGTCGCCACGGCGACCCCCGCGAACGCGGCCATGACGACCTACCAGTACGGCGTGCTGAACGAGGCCGCGCGGCACAAGGGCCAGCCCTACGTGTACGGCGCCGCCGGCCCCACGAAGTTCGACTGCTCCGGGTTCACGCTCTACGTGCTCGGGCGCTTCGGCAAGCGGCTCCCGCACAGCTCGGCCCGCCAGTACGGCGTGGTCCGGCACGTCTCGAGGTCCTCGAAGCAGGTCGGCGACCTGATCTTCTTCCGGGACTCCTCCGGCCACATCTACCACGTCGGCATCTACGCCGGCAGCGGCCGGATCTGGCACGCGCCGCACTCCGGCTCGTACGTGAAGCTGGCCACCATCTGGACCAGCAGCTACGTCGTCGGGCGCGCCTGACGCACCCTGTCCGACGGCCCGGTGACCCGCTCTAGAGTGACGGTCACCGGGCCGTCGGCCTGTCAGACCCGCTGTCGCCGTACCGAGCGAGGAGTCCCGTGCTGCCAGGGCCGCTGCAGGTCGGCGACCTGCTCGCCGGGCGGTACCGGCTCCTCGACCCGGTCGCGACGGACGGCCCCGCGGTGCTCTGGCGGGCGCAGGACGAGGTCCTCGCGCGCGACGTCGCCGTCCGCGTGCTGCCCACGCCGAACCGCGCGACGAAGGCGGAGGTGGCGCCCTTCCTCGAGGCGGCCGCCCGCGCCGGCAAGGTGTCCCACAGCGGGCTCGTCCGCGTGTACGACGCCGCGCTCGAGCCGGGACCGCGCCGCTCCGCGGACGTGGCGTTCCTCATCCGGGAGTGGGTGGAGGGCGAGCCGCTCGACGAGCACCTGCTCCGCGTGGGGGAGCTGGCCGCGCCCGACGCCGCCGACGTGCTCCGCCAGGTCGCCGACGCGCTGACGGCCGCGCACGCCGGGGGCCTGGCGCACGGCCGCCTGCACCCGGGGAACGTCCTGGTCACCGCCGCCGGCCGGGTCCGGCTCACCGACGCGGCCGTCGCGGCGGCGGTCCACGGCGCCCCGATCCCCGAGCAGCTCGACGCGCTCGCCGTGCAGGCCGACACCCGCGACGCCGGTGCCGTGCTCTACGCCCTGCTCACCCGGCACTGGCCCGGCGGGTCGACGCCGCAACCGGCCGGCCGGCTGCCGGTGTCGCCGCGCGCGCACGGCCGGGCGCTCGCGCCGCACCAGGTGCGGGCCGGCGTGCCGCGCCAGCTCGACCACGTCGTCCTGCGCGCGCTCGACCCGGCCCTGGTGCCGACCCTGCCGCCGCTGCGCACCCCCGCCGCCCTCGCGGACGCGGCGGACGCGTGCGCCGAGGAGGCCCGGCACGCCCGGCAGGCCGCCCTCGCGGCCCGCGAGCCGGGCTGGGTACGGCGGCACCTGGGGTGGTTGGTCGCCGGTGCCCTGGTCGTCCTCTTCGGGACGGTCGGCTGGTTCAGCGGCCTCGCCGTCGGGGAGCTCGACCGGCCACCGGACGCGGTGGACCTGCTCGACGCCTCGCCCACGCCGACCACCCCCGGCACCGCCCCGGTGACCCGCATCCCCCTGCAGGGCCTGGTGATCCGGGACTTCGACCCGCTGGGCGACGGGCAGGAGAACCCCGACCAGGTGCTCAACGCGACCGACCCCGACCCGACGACGGCGTGGGTCACCCAGCGGTACCGGACCGCGTCCTTCAGCGGTCTCAAGCCCGGCGTCGGGCTGCTGCTCGACCTGGGCCGGGTCCGCGCCGTGCGCCGGCTGCAGGTCGCCTTCACCACCGCCGGGGCGCACGTCGAGCTGCGCGTCGCGACGACCGCGCCGGAGTCCCTCGACGCCACCCGGGTCGTGGCCGCCGACGACACCGGGCACCAGCTGGTCGTGCTGTCGCCGGCGGCGCCGACGCAGGCCCGCTACCTCCTCGTCTGGATCACCGCCCTGCCGAAGGAGGGCGACGGCTACCGGGTCGGCATCGCCGACCTGTCCGCCGCGTGAGGCCCGGCTCGGTAGCGTGCACCCGTGACGCCTGAGGAGCAGGACGCGCGCGACCGCGACCTCGTGCGCGCGCACCTCGACGGCGACCCGCGGGCCTTCGACACCCTCGTCCGGCTGCACCAGCAGCGGATGTGGGCCGTGGCGCTGCGGACGCTGCGCGACCCCGAGGAGGCCGCCGACGCGGTGCAGGACGCCTGCCTGTCGGCGTTCCGCAGCGCGGCGAGCTACCGCGGCGAGGCCCGGGTCACGACCTGGCTGCACCGCATCGTCGTGAACGCCTGCCTCGACCGCGCCCGGCGGAGGGCGGTGCGCCCGACCGTGCCGCTGCCCGAGCAGCCGCCCGCGGACCCGCGCGACCAGCTCGCCGAGCGCGAGACCGGCCTGGAGGTGGAGCAGGCCCTGGCGACGCTGCCCGACGACCAGCGGCTCGCCCTCGTGCTCGTGGAGCTGGAGGGGCTGTCCGTGGCCGAGGCGGCGCAGCTGCTGAAGGTGCCGGAGGGCACGGTCAAGAGCCGCTGCTTCCGCGGCCGGGCCCGGCTCGCCCTCCAGCTGGGCCACCTGCGGAACCCCGACGGCCCCGAGCCCGTCCCACCTGTGACACCGACCGCGGAGGGAGGCCTCACGTGACCACGCACCTCGACGTCGACGCACTGGCCGACGTCCTCGCCGGTGGCCACGACGCCCACCTCGACACCTGCGAGGCCTGCCGCGCCCTGCTCGCAGAGCTCGCCGAAGCCCTGCCGGCGGTGAGTGCCGCGCTCGCCGCGCTCCCCGACCCGCCGGTGCCGCCGGGGCTCGAGCAGCGGCTGAGCGCGGCGCTGGCCGAGGCCCGCCGCCCGGCGACGGCCGACGTCCTGCCGCTGACCTCCCGCCGGACCAGGTGGCTGCCCGCCCTCGGAGCCGTCGCCGCGGCCGCCGTCCTCGTCACGGGGGGCGTGCTCGTCGCGCAGAGCGGTGGGTCGCACGGTGCGAAGAGCAGCACCGCGGCCGGCCCGACCTACGCCGTCAACGCCACGGGCACCGACTACACCGGCTCCACCGCCTCGCTCGCCGCGGCCCTGCCCGGCCTGCTGTCCGGGCGCGCGCCGACCGCCGTCGCCGAGGACCGCGCCGTGACCCCGGCACCCCTCGCCGCCGGGCAGGCCACCAAGAGCGCCCAGATGGGGCCGCTCGCCACGCCGTCGGGCGACCCGCTGGCGGCGCTGCGCACCACGGCCGGCCTGGCCCGCTGCCTGGCTTCGCTCACGGACGCGACCGACCCCGGGCTCCCGCTGGCGCTCGACTACGCGAGCTTCAACGGCCGACCCGCTCTCGTGGTCGTGCTGCCGAGCGAGAAGGCCGACAAGGTCGACGTGCTCGTCGTCCCGCCCGGGTGCGCGCAGGCCGACGGCCAGCTCCTCTACTTCACGCGCCTTCCGAGGCCTTGACCCGCGGCGTCGGCGGGCGGGTCCACAGCCAGGCAGCGAGACCCGCCACGACGTAGGGCACGAGCACGGCCCGCCGCGCGTCGAGCACGTCGTACGTGCCGTCGAGCACGAACCCGAACGCGGTCGCCAGCACGGCGTACACCGTCGCGACGAGGCGCACCCGCTGCAGCACCGCACCCCGTGGCTCGCCCGCGCCGGCCGTCGCCGCTGCGCCGACCGCGGCACCGCCGATCGCCGGGGCGGCGTACTGGAAGACCGGCGAGCCGGGGTACTCGGCGAGCACGACGCCGGCGACGAGCGCGGTCGTGTGCGCGGACAGCGCCGCGCGGACCAGGACCTCGAACGGCGAGGCGGGGCGGCGGGGCACGGCCTCGCCGGTGCCGCCGCAGACCGCGCAGCCCCGCAGCGCGGTGTCGGCGCCGCACCGCGGTCGGTCGCAGACCGGGCAGTGGTCGACGGCGGGGCGGCCGGGGTGGGCGACGCAGCGCTCGGACACCACGGGTACGTCGAGCTGCTGCTGCACGGGGTGATCCTGCCAAACGCCGCGTCCGAGACACCCGGGGCACGCGGAACACCCGCGCCTACGATGGCGTTCCCGCAGCAGTCCCTTCCGAGAGAGGCCCACCGTGAGCGAGACCGTCCACCCCGCGATCGTCATCGGCTCCGGTCCGAGCGGGTACACCGCCGCGCTGTACCTGGCGCGGGCGGGCCTGGCCCCGGTCTGCTTCGAGGGCTCGGTCACGGCCGGCGGCGCGCTCATGAACACCACCGACGTCGAGAACTTCCCCGGCTTCCCGGAGGGCGTGCAGGGCCCGGACCTCATGGACAAGCTGCGCGCGCAGGCCGAGCGGTTCGGCACGGTCCTCGTCACCGACGACGTCACCTCCGTCGACCTGTCGGTGACCCCGAAGGTGGTGCGCACCGAGACCGAGACCTACCTCGCGCGCACCGTGGTGCTGGCCATGGGGTCGGGGTACCGCGAGCTCGGCGTCCCGGGCGAGAAGGAGCTGTCCGGCCGGGGGGTGAGCTGGTGCGCGACGTGCGACGGCTTCTTCTTCCGCGAGCAGGACATCGTCGTCGTGGGCGGTGGCGACAGCGCGCTCGAGGAGGCGACCTTCCTCACGCGGTTCGCCTCGTCGGTGACGCTCGTCCACCGCCGCGACTCCCTGCGGGCCAGCAAGATCATGCAGGAGCGCGCCTTCGCCAACGAGAAGATCCGCTTCGTCTGGGACAGCGAGGTGCTCTCGGCGAACGGGCAGGACAGCCTGTCCTCGGTGACGCTGCGCAACCTCAAGACCGGCGAGACCTCCGAGCTCCCGGCGACCGGGCTGTTCGTGGCCATCGGCCACGACCCGCGCTCGGAGCTCGTCAAGGGCCAGGTCGAGCTCGACGACGAGGGCTACGTGCTCGTGGAGGGCCGCACCACCCGGACCAGCCTCGACGGCGTCTTCGCCGCCGGCGACCTCGTCGACCACACCTACCGGCAGGCCGTCACCGCGGCCGGCACCGGCTGCGCCGCCGCCCTCGACGCGGAACGCTGGCTGGCCGCTGCAGGGGAATGACCGCCCGCGGCCGTAGGTTCTAGCAAGCACCTGACCCGACGAAGGAGACCCCGTGGGCGCCCACACCAAGACCGTCACCGACGCGACGTTCGCGAGCGACGTCCTCCAGAGCGACAAGCCCGTGCTCGTCGACTTCTGGGCCGAGTGGTGCGGCCCCTGCAAGATGGTGGCTCCCGTGCTGGACGAGATCGCGGCCGAGCACAGCGAGAAGCTCACCGTGGCCAAGCTGAACACCGACGAGAACCCGGTCACCAGCCGCGACTACCGGATCATGTCGATCCCGACGATGGCCGTCTTCCAGGGCGGTCAGATCGTCAAGCAGATCGTCGGCGCCAAGCCCAAGGCCGCGATCCTGCGCGAGCTCGAGGCCTTCCTGTAGGCCGGTAGGTCACCGCACGTCGAGGGCCGGGTCCGGACGGACTCGGCCCTCGCGGTTTCCCCACCCCCTGCGCGGTTACGCTCCCCCGCGTGCAGGTGTTCCGCCGCGGCGACCGCGGCCCGGCCGTCGCCGAGCTGCATGCCGCCCTCGTCGCGCTTGGCCGGCTGCCCGCCGTACCGGACGAAGCGGACTTCGACGACGCGACGGACGCAGCGGTGCGCGGCTTCCAGCAGGACCGCGGGCTGGTCGCGGACGGCCTGGTCGGTCCCGAGACGTACGCCGCCCTGCAGGCCGCCCGGCTGCGGCTCGGGGACCGGCTGCTGACCTGGCAGACGAAGATGCTCGTCGGCGACGACGTGGCGGCGCTGCAGGAGCGGCTGACCGAGCTCGGCTTCGACCCCGGCCGGGCCGACGGCGTCTTCGGGCCGCTGACGGAGCGCGCGCTCAAGGAGTTCCAGCGCGAGTACGGCCTGCGCGCGGACGGCGTGTGCGGCCCCGCGACGCTCCGGGCGCTGCGCCAGCTCGGGCGCCTGGTCATCGGCGGCCGCCCGCAGGTGCTGCGCGAGACCGAGCGGCTGCACGCCTCCGGGTCCGCGCTCGCCGGGAAGGTCGTCGTGCTCGACCCCGGCCACGGCAGCACCGACCGCGGTGCCACCGCGCACGGCCTCGAGGAGGCCGCCCTCGCGGAGGACCTCGCGTTCCGGCTCGAGGGCCGGCTGCAGGCGATGGGCGTGCGGGCGCTGCTGACCCGCGGCTGGGACGGCTGCCCCACCGACGAGCAGCGGGCCGCGTTCGCGAACGCCGCCGCCGCCGACCTGCTCCTGTCCCTGCACGTCGACCGGGCCGACTCGCCGCGGTGCGAGGGCGTCGCGACCTACCACTTCGGTACGGCGGGGGAGAGCTCGACCGTCGGCGAGCGCCTCGCGTCCCTGGTGCAGCGGGAGATCGTGGCGAGGACGGGCATGCGCGACTGCCGGGTGCACCCCAAGACGTGGACGCTGCTGCGGCTGACCCAGATGCCCGCCGTACGGCTGGAGCTCGGGCACGTCACCAACGCCGGCGACGCGGAGCGGCTGGCCGACCCCGCCTTCCGGGACACCGTGGCGGAGGGCGTCCTCGTCGCGGTGCAGCGGCTCTACCTGCCGGGCGAGCAGGACCCGCCCACGGGCGCGCTGCGGCTGCCCACCCTCACCGGCTGATCAGACCGGCCTGAGCACCGGGTCCGTGATGGAGCCGAGGAGCTTCTCGAGCGCGGCCTCGACGTTCTCGCTCCAGGCCACCGCCGTCTTCAGCTCCAGCCGGAGGCGCGGCCACCGGTGGTGCGGCCGGACGGTCTTGAAGCCCACCGAGGTGAGGTACTCCGCCGGCATGACGCAGGCGGGGCCCTTGTGCTGCAGGTCCCCGAAGGCCTCGATCGCCTTGATCCCCCGGCGCTGCAGGTCCTTGGCCATGCCCTGCACCAGCATCCGGGCGAGCCCGCCGCCCTGGAACTCCGGCAGCACGTGACCGGTCATGAGCAGCACCGCGTCCGCCGAGACCGGGGAGGTCGGGAAGGCCACCGCGCGCGGCACGTACATCGGCGGCGCGTACATCACGTAGCCCGCCGGCACCGAGTCGACGTAGGCGAGCTTGCCGCACGAGCCCCACTCGAGCAGCGTCGCGGAGACCCACGACTCCTTCTCGAACGCGGTGTCACCGGCCTCCACGGCGCGGTCGTGCGAGACCGGGTCGAGCTCCCAGAACACGCAGCTGCGACAGCGCCGGGGCAGGTCGTCGAGGTTGTCGAGCGTGATGTTGACGGTGCGCCGGCTCACGGTCCCTCCGGTCGCCGGGGGGCGCGCAGCAGGCCGGCCACCCAACCGCTCACCAGGCCGACGAGGGCACCGAGGCCGAGGTAGGCGAACGAGCGGCGAGGGGACACCACCTGGTCAGGGTAGTTGCGCCACGCAGAAACGCGAAGGCCCGACGAGAACCGCCCCGATACCCTGAGGCCATGGCTGGGATGACTCTCGACTCCTTCACCGGCCGCTATGCGCAGCGCACAGCGGGGATGACGGCGTCCGAGATCCGAGCTCTCTTCGCGGTGGCGAGCCGCCCCGAGGTCGTCAGCCTTGCCGGCGGCATGCCCTACACCACCGCGCTGCCGCTCGACGCGGTCGGCAAGCTGCTCTCCGACCTGCTGGCCACGCGTGGTGCGGCGGCGCTCCAGTACGGCTCCGGCCAGGGCGACCCGGACCTGCGTGAGCGCATCTGCGAGGTGATGGCGCTCGAGGGCGTCGTGGGCTCGCCCGACGACGTCGTCGTCACCGTCGGGTCGCAGCAGGCCCTCGACCTGGTCACCCGGATCTTCTGCGACCCCGGCGACGTCGTGCTCGCCGAGGCTCCGTCGTACGTCGGCGCGCTGGGCACGTTCGCGGCGTACCAGGCCGAGGTCGTGCACGTGACCATGGACGAGCACGGGCTGGTGCCGGAGGCGCTGCGCGAGGCGATCGGCCGCGTCGGCGACCGGGCCAAGTTCCTCTACACGATCCCGAACTTCCACAACCCGGCCGGCACCTCGCTGTCCGACGCCCGCCGTACCGAGGTGCTGGAGATCTGCGCGCAGGCGGGGCTGCTCGTGCTCGAGGACAACCCCTACGGGCTGCTCGGGTTCGAGGGGCCGCCCACCCCGGCGATCCGCGCGCGCAGCGGCGAGGACCAGGTCATCTACCTCGGCTCGTTCAGCAAGACCTTCGCGCCCGGACTGCGGGTCGGCTGGGTGCTCGCCCCGCACGCGGTGCGCGAGAAGCTCGTGCTCGCCTCCGAGGCCTCCGTGCTGTGCCCGCCCGCGCTGAACCAGATGGCGGTCGTCGAGTACCTGTCGACCCAGGACTGGCAGGGGCAGATCGAGGTCTTCAAGGACCTCTACCGCGAGCGACGCGACGCGATGCTCGACGCGCTGACCACCCTCATGCCCGCGGGCACGACGTGGACGCACCCCACCGGCGGCTTCTACGTCTGGACGACGCTGCCCGAGGGGCTCGACGCGAAGGTGATGCAGCCCCGGGCCATCACGGAGCGCGTCGCGTACGTCCCCGGCGTCGGCTTCTACGCCGACGGCCAGGGCGGTCGCGACCTGCGGCTGTCGTACTGCTTCCCCGAGCCGGACCGCATCCGCGAGGGCGTCCGCCGGCTGGCCGGCGTGGTCGCCGCCGAGCTCGAGCTGCTCGAGACCTTCGGCCCGCTCGCTGCCTCCCCGCACCCGCACGGCTCGGCCACGCCGTCACCCGACCTGCTGTGAGGTTCGCGGGATTCGCCCGCGGCTGTCCCATCAGCGTGTAGAACGTCCACTGAGGCCCTGATCACGGGCGGGCACAGGGGACGGGGGAGATGACCGCGGACGAGCCTGCACCCCCGCCCGGTACGGCGAAGCGCGCCCTCGCCCGCCTGGTGCCGCTGCTCGTCGTGCTCGCCCTGGTCGGCGGCGCGGTCGGCGCCTTCTTCGTGACGCGACGAGCCGTGCAGGAGCAGAACCGGCGCGCCCTCGACGAGCGCGCCGCCACCATCGAGGTGACCCTCCAGAGCACCGAGCAGAGCATCGCCTCCTCCCTCAAGGTGCTCGCGGACGTGGCCGCCTCGAACGACCCCGCCGCGCTGGTGACCTTCGAGCGCGTCGCCCGCGACCAGCTGCTCACCGCCACCGGCGTGGGCGCGGCCCGCGTGCAGGGGGGCCGGCTCGAGGTCGTCGCGGGCGTCGGGGCGACGCGGCGCGGGGAGGTGCTGGAGCCGGCGGTGGCCGCCGTCGTGCGCCGCGCCCTCGGGGCCAAGACGTTCGTGGCCGCACCGCTGAAGGCGCCGCCCCGGATCCTGCTCGCGCTGGCCGTGGACGACGTCGTGGCCTTCGAGGAGAGCTCCCTCGTGTCCGCCGCGCCCCAGGACCCGGCGCAGTCCGCCGCGCTCGGCGGCCTGGACATCGCGCTGTACGCCTCGACCGACGAGCGGGACCTCGTCCTCGCCACCGCGCCGACGCCCTTCCACGGCCAGGTGGCGCGCCGGCCCATCGTCGTCGGCGCCGACACCTGGCAGCTCGTCGCGTCCTCCCGCCACCCGCTCGTGGGGACCTTCACCGAGCGGGTGCCCTGGGTCGTGCTCGGTGCCGGGCTGCTCGCCGCCGTCCTCGCGGGGGCGGTCGTGAACGCGCTGACCCGACGCCGCGCGTACGCCCTCCGGCTGGTCGCCGAGCGGACCACCGACCTCGAGGCCGCCCGCCAGTTCCAGGAGAGCCTGCTGACCTCCGGGCCGGTGATGGTCAGCCGCACCCGGCTGCCCGACCGGCAGGTCACCTACGTCAGCCCCAACGTCGAGCGCATCCTCGGGGTCCCCGTGGACCTCCCCGGCACGGTCACCCGCGCCGATCGGGTGCACGCCGACGACCTGGGTGCCCTCGAGGAGGCCGTCGAGCGGGTCCGCACCGGCGCGTCCGCGCAGGAGACGCTCGAGATCCGCGTGCGCACCGGCAACGGCAGCTACCGGTGGGTGTGCGACGTCGTGCTCCCCGACCGCGACCCGGCTACGGGCGCGGTGGTCGGCGTGCTGTCGTACGTCACCGACATCGCGGACCGCAAGGAGGCGGAGGCGGCGATGCGGACCGCGCAGGAGGCAGCCGAGGCGGCCAACCGCGCGAAGAGCGAGTTCCTGTCCCGCATGAGCCACGAGCTGCGCACCCCGATGAACGCCGTGCTCGGCTTCGGGCAGCTGCTCGAGCAGGACCACCTCACCCACGACCAGCGCGAGTCGGTCTCCTACATCCTCACCGCAGGCCGGCACCTGCTCGGCCTCATCGACGAGGTGCTCGACATCTCGCGCATCGAGGCCGGCACCCTGAGCCTGTCCCTCGAGCCGGTGCGCGCGGACCACCTCATCGACGAGACCCTCGACCTGGTCTGGCCGATGGCCGAGGCGCGCGGCATCCGGCTGGTGCACGAGCCGCCGCCCACCGACGGGCCGTACCTGCTCGCCGACCTGCAGCGGCTCAAGCAGGTCCTGCTGAACCTGCTGTCCAACGCGGTGAAGTACAACGTGGAGCGGGGCCTGGTCACGGTGACCTCGGCGACGACCACGAGGGGCACGGTGCGCATCACCGTCACCGACACCGGGCCCGGCATCTCCCCCGAGCAGCGCGCGCTCCTCTTCACGCCCTTCCAGCGCCTCGGCGCGGAGCAGGGCCCCGTCGAGGGCACCGGCATCGGCCTGGTGCTCTCGCGCAGCCTGGCCGAGGCCATGGGCGGCAGCCTCGACGTCGACACGAGGGGTCCGGGGTCGCGCTTCTGGGTCGAGCTGCCCGCCGCCACCGGCGAGCTCGTGCTGAGCCGACGGGACCAGGAGCACGCGACCCGGGAGGCACCGCCGGCGACCCCCGGCACCCGTGCGTTCGTCCTGTGCATCGAGGACAACCCCTCGAACGCGCGGCTCATGGAGCGCGTCCTCGAGACCCGCCCGGGCCTGGAGCTCATCGTGGCCGGTCAGGGCCGGCTCGGCGTCGAGCTGGCGCGCGAGCACCTCCCGCGCCTCGTGCTGCTCGACCTGCACCTGCCCGACATCGGCGGGGAGGAGGTGCTGCGCCGGCTGCGCCGCGACCCCACGACGGCGGACATCCCCGTCGTGGTCGTCAGCGCCGACGGGACGCACGGCCACGAGAGCCGGCTGCTCGAGGCCGGTGCCGCCGCGTTCCTCACCAAGCCGTACGACGTGAGCCGGCTCCTGTCGCTCATCGACGACGCGGTCGCCCGCGCCTGAGCCCGAGGGCCCGGCGAGATCGGGCCTTTCGGCACGTGCGGCCGTGGGGTCCGCCCGGGCAGGATCAGAGCGTGCGCGTCGTCTCCGAAGAAGCCCTGAGCCGCCACCTGGCCGCTCTCCGCCCGACCATGCCCCGGGTCGTCGCCGGAGGCAACGGTGCCACCCCCTGGACGGTGCTCCGCCTCGTCGACGACGCGCTCCCGGCGTACCGGCTGTTCGTGCTGAACGCCGCGCCGGGCCTGCCCGAGCGCGACGGGGTGGTCCTGGAGACGCCCTTCATCGGCGCCGGGATGCGCGGCCGGCCGGGCCTGGAGTACCTGCCGTGCCGGCTGAGCCTGGTGCCCGCGATGCTGCGGACCTCGACCCCGCCCGACGTCGTGCTGGTCACGACGAGCCCGCCGCGCAACGGCACCGTGTCCCTCGGCACCGAGGTGAACGTGCTCCCCGCCGCGATCGAGGCGGTCCACAGCAGGGGCGGGCTGGTCATCGCCGAGGTGAACCGCGCGATGCCGTACACCTTCGGCGACGCCGTCATCGACATGGGCGACATCGACCTCGCCGTCGAGGTCGACGAACCGCTGCTCGAGCCCGCGCCGCGGACCCAGGACCCGGTCGCCGGGCTGATCGGCGAGCAGGTGGCCACCCTCATCCCGGAGCAGGCCACCCTGCAGCTCGGCATCGGCGGCGTGCCCGACGCGGTGCTCGAGTCGCTGCTGGCGCGACGCGGGCTGCGCGTGTGGTCGGAGATGATCAGCGACGGGGTGCTGGCCCTCGAGCGCAAGGGCGCGCTCGACACCGACGTGCCGGTCGTGACGTCGTTCGCGGTCGGCTCGCCGGAGCTCTACGCGTGGCTCGACGGCAACCCCCGGCTGGTGTTCGCCCGCACCGAGCGCACCAACGACCCGGCGGTCATCGCGCGGCAGCCCGGGATGACGTCGGTCAACTCCGCGCTGCAGGTCGACCTGTTCGGCCAGGCCAACGCGTCGTACGTCCACGGTCGCGCCTACTCCGGGTTCGGCGGTCAGACCGACTTCATCGTCGGCGCGCTGCACGCGCACGGGGGCCGCTCCATCATCGCGCTGCCCTCGTGGCACAAGCGGGCCGACGTCTCGACGATCGTGCCGGCACTGCGCGAGCCGGCGACCTCGTTCCAGCAGAGCTTCGTCGTCACCGACCAAGGCGTGGCGCGGCTGTGGGGCGTGAGCCAGCGCGAGCAGGCCCGCGAGCTCGTCGAGAACGCCGCCCACCCGTCAGCGCGCGAGGAGCTGCGCGCGGCCGCCGTGGAGCTCGGCCTCGCCTGACCCGTCGGTCAGTCGCCCTCGACGAGGGCCGCGATCCGCGCGAGGTCCTCGAGGGTCGCGAACTCGATGGTGATCCGGCCCTTGGACCGGCCGACGTCCACCTTGACCCGCGTCTCGAGCCGGTCCGACAGCCGGTCGGCGACCTCGCGCGCCTCGTCGGGCACCAACCGCTTCTCGCCGCCGGCGCGACGGCGCGACGGCGCGTCGGAGGCCGCGAGCGCGACCGCCTCCTCCGTCGAGCGCACCGACAGGCCCTCGGCCACGACGCGGTGCGCGAGCGCCTCCATCGCCGCCGGCGTCGGCAGGCCGAGGATCGCCTTCGCGTGCCCGGCCGACAGCACGCCGGCGGCGACCTTCGACTGCACGCCGGGCGGGAGGTTCAACAACCGCAGGGTGTTCGAGATCTGCGGGCGCGAGCGGTGGATCCGCGACGCCAGCTCCTCGTGGGTGGCGCCGAAGTCCTGCAGCAGCTGCGCGTACGCCGCTGCCTCCTCCAGCGGGTTGAGCTGGCTGCGGTGCAGGTTCTCGAGCAGCGCGTCGCGCAGCATCACGTCGTCCGGCGTCTCCCGGACGATCGCGGGGATGGTCGCGAGCCCGGCCACCTGCGAGGCGCGCCAGCGCCGCTCGCCCATGATGAGCTCGTAGCGCTCGTCGCCCAGCGGCCGCACCACGACCGGCTGCAGCAGGCCGACCTCGCGGATCGAGCCCACCAGCTCGGCGAGCTCGTCCGCGTCGAACACCACGCGCGGGTTGACCGGGTTCGGCCGGATCGCGTCGAGCGGCAGCTCGGCGAACCGCGCGCCCTGGACGGGCGCCAGCTCCGGCTCGGTGGCGCTCGCCGTCGCCGCCGGCGGGCCCTGCGGGATGAGGGCGCCCAGGCCACGGCCGAGACCGCCGCGCTTTCCGGGCTGCGTCACGACGACACCTCCTGCGCTGCGGGACCCGGCGGCGACGCCGCACCGCGGGTCGCCAGCTCGCGCGCGGCGTCGACGTACGCCATCGCCCCCCGCGAGCCGGGGTCGTAGGTGATGACGGACTGCTGGTAGCCGGGCGCCTCCGAGACGCGCACCGAGCGCGGGATGACGGAGGACAGGACCACGTCCCCGAAGTGCTCGCGCACCTCGTCGGCGACCTGGTCCGCGAGGCGGGTGCGCGCGTCGTACATGGTGAGCAGGATGGTGGACACCGCGAGGGCGGGGTTGAGGTGCGCCTTGACCATCTCCACGGTGCGGAGCAGCTGACCGAGCCCCTCGAGGGCGTAGTACTCGCACTGGATCGGGATGAGCACCTCGCGGGTGGCGACGAGCGCGTTCACCGTGAGCAGCCCCAGGGACGGCGGGCAGTCGACGATGACGTACTCGACGTCGGCGCCCGGTCCCGCGCAGTACGCGTCGATCGCGCGCTGCAGCCGCGACTCGCGCGCCACCAGGGAGACGAGGTCGATGTCGGCCCCGGCCAGGTCGATCGTGGCGGGCACGCAGCGCAGCCGGGGGATGCCCGCGGCCGGCGTGACGACGTCCGCGATCGGCGTCCCCTCGACGAGGACGCGGTAGACGTCGGGGACGCCGACGTGGTGCTCGACCCCGAGCGCCGTCGAGGCGTTGCCCTGCGGGTCGAGGTCGATGACGAGGACGGTGGCGCCGTGCAGGGCGAGCGCGACGGCGAGGTTCACGGCGGACGTCGTCTTGCCGACGCCGCCCTTCTGGTTGGCGACGGTGATGACCCGGCGCTGCGCCGGCCGCGGGAAGACCTCGGCCCCCGACCGGACCCGAACGGCGGCCGCGGCCTGCTCCCCGATGGGGGTCTCGGCACCGCTCTCGCGCAAGGCCGCGCGCAGCCGGTCCGCCGGGGCAGCGGCACCCTCGGTCATCGGCGCGCCCTCCTCTTCCCCACCGGCGTCGCGGGACGGCCGGCCTCGACGACCACCATCCTCGCGTGCGTCCCGAGCTCGACCGAGCCCACCTCCACCACGGAGGAGCTGACGGCACCGAGCCGCACCAGCGTCGGCCGCGCGACCTCGAGCTCGGCGACCGCCTGCTCGCCCTTGATCGCCAGCAGCCGGCCGCCGGGGCGCAGCAGGGGCAGCGACCACTGGGCGAGCCGGTCCACCGGCGCCACCGCGCGAGCGGTCACGACGTCCACCTCGAGCTTGCCGTGCAGCTCCTCGGCGCGGGCCCGCCGTACCAGGGTGTTGCGCAGCCCGAGCGCCTCGACGCACTCGGTCAGGAACTGGGCCCGTCGCTGGAGCGACTCGACGAGCACGACCTGCACGTCCGGGCGCTGCAGCGCGAGCACGAGACCGGGCAGGCCCGCGCCCGAGCCGAGGTCCAGCACGACCTGGCCGTCCTCGACGAGCGAGGACAGGGCCGCGCAGTTGAGCAGGTGCCGCTCCCACAACCGCGGGACCTCGCGCGGCCCGAGCAGCCCGCGCTCGGTGCCGGGGCCCGCGAGCAGCGCGGCGTACGCCTCGACCTGCGGCAGCGCCGCGCCGAAGACCTCGACAGCCGCCGGTGGGCGTGCGTCCAGGACGACGCTCACGCGCCCGAGGGCAGCACCACGACGCGGCGCTCGGGCTCCTCGCCCTCGGACTCCGAGTGCACGCCGTCCACCGCGGCGACCGCGTCGTGCACGACCTTGCGCTCGAACGGCGTCATCGGCGCGAGCTTGACCGGCGCCTTCTCGTCCAGCGCCCGCTGCGCCGCGCGCGTGCCGATCTCGGTGAGCTCGACCTTGCGCCGCGCGCGGTACCCGCCGATGTCCAGCATCAGCCGGCTGCGGACCCCGGTCTGCTGCACGACGGCGAGCCGCGTCAGCTCCTGCAGCGCCTCCAGCGTCTGTCCGTTGGGGCCGATGAGCGCGTCCAGCCCCTCGCCCACGATCGCGACGACGGCACGGCTGCCCTCGACGTCCATGTCGATGTCGCCGTCGACGTCGGCGATGTCGAGCAGGCGCTCGAGGTAGTCGCCGGCGATGTCGCCCTCCTGCACCAGCAGGTCGGTGGTCTCGGTGCCGTTCTCGCTCACATCAGTTCCTTCGGTACGACGGGTCGGTGGGGCAGGGGGGCTAGCGCCGCCCGCCCTTGCGCTTCTTGTTCTTGCGGCTGCCGGCGGACGCCTTGCCCGGCGCCGGGCGGGGGGTCGGGGCCGCGGCCGGCTCGGGGGTGGTCGGCTGCTCGGGGACGTCCTCGACCAGGCCCTGGCTCACGGGGAGCCCGCGCTTGGCGGCCTTCGCCGCGTCCTTGGCCTCCTTGGCGGCCGCCGCCGGCGACCCGACGGGTGGCATCCGCGCGATGACGTAGTGCTGCTGCCCCATCGACCACACGTTGGTCGTGAGCCAGTAGAGCAGGACGCCGATCGGGAAGCTGAAGCCGAACACCGCGAAGGAGAACGGCAGCACGTACAGCATGATCTTCTGCACCTGCGCCTGCTGCGGGTCGAGCTGGCCGCCCCCGGTGCGGGCCATCATCTGGCGCTGGGTGAGGAACGTCGTCCCGCCCATGATGACGATCATCAGGGCCGACACGACCTTCACGGTCGTCGCGCTGCCGTCGAGCTGCTTCAGCAGCTCCGGCCCGGACTTGAAGGCCGCCGAGATGGGCGCGCCGAAGACCTTGGCGTGCGCGGCCTGGCGCACCAGCTCGTCGGACAGGCCGTACTTGCCGTGGAACGAGCCGTCCTTGTGGGGCCGGAGCTCGTTCATGACGCGGAACAGGGCGAAGAAGATCGGCAGCTGCAGGATCAGCGGCAGGCAGCCCGAGATCGGGTTGGTGCCGTGGTCCTTGTAGAGCTTCATGAGCTCGGTGTTGAGCGTCTCGCGGTCGCCCTTGTGCTTGGCCTGCAGCGCCTTGACCTTCGGCGCGATCTCCTGCATCCGCCGCTGGCTCTTGATCTGCTTGACGAACAGCGGGAACAGGATGATCCGGACGGTGATCGTGAGCAGCACGATCGAGCCGCCCCACGCCCAGCCGCTGCCGTCGGGCAGCACGGACGACAGGCCGTTGTGGATCTGCTCCAGCAGGAAGGCCACCAGGGTGGCCAGGCCGTCGAAGAGCTTCACGTGGGTGCTCCAGCACGAGACGTCAGGGGTACGGGGTCGTGGCCCCCGGGGTTCCAGGGGTGGCAGCGGCCGATCCGCCGTACGGCGAGAAGGCTGCCACGCAGCAGTCCGTGCGTGCGCAGCGCCTCGGCGGCGTAGTGGCTGCAGCTCGGCGCGAAGCGGCACCGCTCGCCGAGCGCAGGGCTGATCCAGCGCTGGTAGAAGCGGATCAGCAGCAGGACGGGGGCGGTCGCGTGGCGGGTCATCGCGTCACCCGCAGCAGCGCCGCGTCCAGGTCGGCGCCCAGGTCCGCGCTCGTGGCGGTCGCCGCGGACGGGGCGGCACGCACCACGACGCGCGCGCCCGCGGGAAGGCCGGCGACCCGGTCGCGCAGCAGGTGCCGCAGCCGACGGGAGACGCGGTGCCGTACCACGCTGCCTCCCACTCCCTTGCTGACGACGAGGCCCACGCGCGCAGGTGCGCCGTCGGCCGTGAGGAGCAGGTGCACGCTGAGCAGGGGACGCCCGGCGCGGCGCCCGCGACGGACGGTCTCGGTGAACTCCGCCGACGCGCGCAGCCGGTGAGCAGCGGCGAGCACCGGGCGGGGGTGGTGCGTCAGGCCGAGAGCTCGGAGCGGCCCTTGCGACGTCGCGCAGCGAGGATCGCACGGCCCGCGCGCGTCGACATGCGCAGCCGGAAGCCGTGCGTCTTCGCGCGACGACGGTTGTTCGGCTGGAAGGTGCGCTTGCTCACGGGGGAGGCTCCTGGACCGGTGGGGAAGTTCTGCGGCGGACCTGTCCACGGTACGGACGCGCCCCACCAGGGTCAAACGAGCCCCCTCCGACCCGACCGTTCGGTCCGTGTCAAGCACTGGTGCCGCGACACGCCGACAGAAGGGCCAGGAACCTGTGGACAACCCTTGCAGGCCCCCTCCGCCGACTGTTAGCGTCCGCGGGACCGGTCCTCCCCGACCAGCCCCGGAACCACCCTCGGGGCCGGCCCCACCGGTGTCGCCGCCCTGTCCCCGGGCACTTCTCCACAGGCTCGTCCACGTCCTGTGAGAAGGCCCGTGAGCGGCGTCACATTTCGGCCTGGTTCTTCTCCACAGCCTGTGGACAACTGTGTGGACGCACGATCTTGCACCAATCCACGCCCCGGGTCCCCCGCCGCGCACACGCTCGGCGGACCGGCATGACGAGAAGGCACGCGTGACGGAGACCACCTCGACCCCGGCCCCCCCGGCAACCCCCTCGCTCGAGGAGCACGTGGGGCATCCCGAGCAGGAGGCACCCGTCCAGCTCGAGCTCGAGGACGTGTGGCAGCGCGCCATGAACGGCCTGGCCGACGGGGCGCTGTCGCCGCAGCACCGGGCGTGGGTGAACCTCACCCGACCGCTCGGGCTCGTGAACGACACCGTGCTGCTCGCCGCTCCGAACGACCTCGTCAAGGAGGTCCTCGAGGCCCGGCTCCGCCCCGTCGTCGCCGGCGCGCTCTCGGCGATCTACGGCCGGGAGATCCGCGTCGCGGTGACGGTGCAGCCCCAGGACGCGGCCGAGGAGCCGGCGCCGGCCGCGCCGGCCGAGCCCGAGAGCGCTGCCCCGGCACCCAGCGACGCGACGCCCGGGGAGGCCCTGCCCGGCACCGGCCGCGACCGCTCGCCGGAGGACGGCGGCGGCACGGTCCTCGACTTCGCGAGCCGACCGGCCCGCGGCAAGGACGTCGAGCCCGCCCGGCTCAACCCGAAGTACACCTTCGAGACCTTCGTCATCGGCTCGTCGAACCGGTTCGCCCACGCGGCGGCGGTCGCGGTCTCCGAGGCGCCCGCCAAGGCCTACAACCCCCTCTTCGTGTACGGCGAGAGCGGGCTGGGCAAGACGCACCTCCTGCACGCGATCGGGCACTACGCGCAGCACCTGTTCCCCGGCGTCCGGGTGCGGTACGTGAGCTCGGAGGAGTTCACCAACGACTTCATCAACAGCCTGCGCGACGACAAGCAGCACGCGTTCCAGCGGCGGTACCGCGACGTGGACGTCCTGCTCGTCGACGACATCCAGTTCCTGGAGAACAAGGAGCGGACGCAGGAGGAGTTCTTCCACACGTTCAACACGCTCCACAACGCCAACAAGCAGATCGTCATCACCTCGGACCGGCCCCCGCAGCAGCTGTCCACGCTCGAGGACCGGCTGCGCACCCGGTTCCAGTGGGGCCTCATCACCGACGTGCAGCCCCCCGACGTCGAGACCCGCATCGCGATCCTGCGCAAGAAGGCGGCCAGCGACCGCCTGGCCGTCCCCCCGGACGTGCTCGAGTTCATCGCCAGCAAGATCGCGACGAACATCCGGGAGCTCGAGGGCGCGCTCATCCGCGTCACCGCCTTCGCCAGCCTCAACCGGCAGCCGGTCGACCTGAGCCTCGCCGAGATCGTCCTCAAGGACCTCATCCCGGCCGACGGGGGCTCGGAGATCACCGGCGCGACGATCATGGCCGCGACCGCGGAGTACTTCGGGCTGACGATGGAGGACCTGTGCGGCTCCTCCCGCTCGCGCGCGCTCGTCAACGCCCGCCAGGTCGCCATGTACCTGTGCCGCGAGCTCACCGAGCTCTCGCTGCCCAAGATCGGGCAGATGTTCGGCGGCCGGGACCACACCACCGTGATCCACGCCGACCGCAAGATCCGGGCGCAGATGGCCGAGCGCCGGCAGACCTACAACCAGGTCGCCGAGCTCACCAACCGGATCAAGAACCGCTCCCGCGCGTGACGGCAGTCACAAGCTCTCTGCACAACCTGGGGACAACCGTGTGGACGGCGGCGGTGCCAGGTGGACGCCGGGTGAACGGCCGGGGTCTGTCCACGGACGTCCACGGGTCGGGCGGATGACGTCCACACCCTCGCGTCCGCGCGACACGCCGTCCGACCTGGCACGATGCGAGGAGTCCACAGGGTCGCACCCCCCTACGACGACGACGGGTCTTCCTCTCCCTCGAAACCCCCAGAGGAGTACGCCCCGACCCGACCTGTGGAACGCGGTGGTCGCACCCGTGCGCCACACTCGACGTCCCGCACCGCCGCACCGCACCACCACCGAGGATCTGGAGAGGCGAACCACATGGAGCTGAGGGTCGAGCGTGACGCGCTCGTGGACGCAGTGGGCTGGACCGCCCGCTCGCTGCCGACCCGGCCGCCGATGCAGGTGCTGCTCGGCCTGCTGCTCGAGACCACGGACGACGGGCTGTCCGTGAGCGGCTTCGACTACGAGGTCTCCTCGCAGATCTCCGTCGACGCGACGGTCGGTGAGACCGGACGGGTGCTCGTGCCCGGTCGGCTGCTGGCCGACATCGCGCGCTCGCTGCCCGCCCAGCCGGTCGACCTGCGGCTGGAGGGCCCGCGCGTGGTCCTGACCTGCGGCGCAGCGCGCTTCACGCTGCCGACGCTGCCCGTCGAGGACTACCCGTCGCTGCCCGCGATGCCGACCACGGCCGGCTCCCTCGAGAGCGACGTGTTCGGCGCCGCCGTGGCGCAGGTCGCGCTCGCCGCCGGGCGCGACGACACGCTGCCGGTGCTCACCGGTGTGCGCATCGAGATCGAGGGCGATCAGGTCACGCTGGCGGCCACCGACCGGTACCGGCTCGCCGTGCGCACCCTCGCCTGGAAGCCGGAGCAGCCGGGGATGTCCGCGACGGCGCTCGTCCCGGCACGCACGCTGGCCGAGACCGCCAAGGCGCTCACGTCCGGTCCCGAGGTGACCCTCGCGCTCTCCACCGGCACCACCGGCGAGGGCATGATCGGCTTCGAGGGCGGTGGCCGCCGTACGACGAGCCGGCTGCTCGAGGGCGAGTTCCCCAAGTACCGCAGCCTGCTGCCGAGCGAGAGCTCGTCGTTCGCCGAGGTCTCGACCGCGCCGTTCGTCGAGGCGGTCAAGCGCGTGGCGCTGGTCGCGGCGCGCAACGCGCCGGTGCGGCTGGCGTTCTCGGCCGACGGCGTCGTGCTCGAGGCCGGGGGCCAGGACGACGCGCAGGCCTCGGAGCGGCTCGAGTGCGGGTGGGAGGGCGAGGAGATGGCGATCGCCTTCAACCCGCAGTACCTGCTGGACGGGCTGGGCGCGGTGGACAGCGACACCACGACGCTGGCCTTCACGGCACCGACGCGGCCGGCGGTCCTCACCGGCAAGCGGCACCCGGAGGGGGAGGGCGCGGACTACCGCTACCTGCTCATGCCGGTGCGCCTGTCCGGCTGAGACACGAGGCAGCGGGAAGCATCCCGCTGTCGGAGGGAGTGACGCGTGGGCACGCTCGGCATGATCGGTCTGGGCCGCATGGGCGGCAACATGACGGAGCGGCTGCGCCGCGGCGGTCACACCGTCGTCGGGTACGACCGGGCGCCCGGAGCGCGTGACGTCGACTCGCTCGAGGAGCTCGTGAAGCAGCTCCCGGCCCCGCGCGTCGTGTGGGTGATGGTCCCGGCGGGCGACCCGACGTCGTCGACGATCGAGGCGCTCGGCGAGCTGCTCGAGCCGGGGGACGTCGTGGTCGACGGGGGCAACTCGCGCTACACCGACGACCAGGTGCACGCGGTGCACCTGCTGGCCAAGGAGATCGGCTTCGTCGACGCGGGCGTGAGCGGTGGTGTCTGGGGCCTGACGGAGGGCTACGCGCTCATGGTGGGCGGAGACCCGGCGCACGTCGCGCGGGTGCAGCCGTTCTTCGACACCCTCAAGCCCGAGGGCGACCACGGGTTCGTGCACGCCGGCGCCGTGGGGGCGGGGCACTTCGCGAAGATGGTCCACAACGGCATCGAGTACGGCCTCATGCAGGCGTACGCCGAGGGCTGGGAGCTCATGGAGGCGACCGACCTCGTCCACGACGTGCCGGCGGTGGTCGCGAGCTGGCAGCAGGGCACCGTCATCCGGTCGTGGCTGCTCGACCTGGTGGTCCGGGCGCTCGACAAGGACCCGCACCTGGAGCAGCTGCGCGGCTTCGCCCAGGACAGCGGCGAGGGCCGGTGGACGGTGCAGGCGGGGGTGGACCACGCCGTACCGCTGCCGGTCATCACCGCGGCGCTGTACGCGCGGTTCGCGTCGCGGCAGGAGGACAGCCCTGCGATGAAGATGATCGCGGCGCTGCGCAACCAGTTCGGCGGGCACCCGGTGACGAGCGCGGCCGGCTCGGTCGAGAAGGGTGCCGACGCACCGGGCGCCGACGTGGCCCCGCCAGCCGGCTGACGATGCACGTCTCCGCCCTGTCGCTCACCGACTTCCGCTCCTGGTCGCAGCTCGACCTGGAGCTGACGCCGGGGCCCACCGCCCTCATCGGCAGCAACGGCCAGGGCAAGACGAACGTCGTCGAGGCGCTGCTCTACGTCGCCACCCTCGGCTCGCACCGCGTCTCCTCGGACGCGCCGCTGGTGCGTCAGGGGGCCGAGCGCGCGATCGTGCGGGCCCAGCTGCAGCGCGACGACCGCGAGCTGCTCGTGGAGCTCGAGCTCAACCCGGGGAAGGCCAACCGGGCACGGGTGAACCGGGCGCCGGTGCCGCGGGCGCGCGAGGTGCTGGGCCTGCTGCGCGCGGTGCTGTTCGCACCCGAGGACCTCGAGCTGGTCAAGGGAGATCCCAGTGACCGCAGGCGGTTTCTCGACGACCTGCTCGTCCTGCGCACCCCTCGGCTGGCCGGCGTGCGGGCCGACTACGAGCGGGTCCTGAAGCAGCGGAACGCCCTGCTGAAGACCGCCTTCCTCGCCAAGCGCTCAGGCGGTGCGGACATGCGCACCCTCGACGTGTGGGACAGCCACCTGGCCCAGACCGGGGCCGAGCTGCTGTCGGCGCGGCTGCTGCTCGTGGAGGAGCTGCTGCCCTACGCGCAGGTGGCCTACCGCGAGGTGTCCAAGGGGCAGGGCGAGCTGGGGCTGGCCTACAAGAGCTCCCTCGGCGACGCGATGCCCGACACCGCGGACCGCGAGGTGCTGTCGGCGGTGCTGCTGTCGGAGCTCGCCAGGTCGCGGCCGCAGGAGGTCGACCGGGGCGTCTCGCTCGTCGGGCCGCACCGCGACGAGCTGGTGCTCAGCCTCGGCACCCTGCCGGTGAAGGGCTACGCCTCGCACGGGGAGTCGTGGTCGGTGGCCCTCGCGCTGCGGCTCGCGTCGTACGAGCTGCTGCGCAGCGACGGCGGCGAGCCGGTGCTCGTGCTCGACGACGTGTTCGCCGAGCTCGACACCGGCCGGCGCGAGCGGCTCGCGTCCCTCGTCGAGGGCGCAGGTCAGGTGCTCGTCACGGCCGCCGTGCCGGGAGACGTGCCGGAGCAGCTGGTCGGCGGTCGCTACGACGTGCACGACGGGGCGGTGACCCGTGTCCGATGAGGCGGACGAGGGCCCGGTCGCCGGGCCGGACCTGGTGCGCAAGGCGCTCGCCGAGGCGAAGGCCGCGGCCAAGGAGCGCGGGGTCGCTGCCTCCTCGGGCCGCAAGGCGGTACGGCGGCTGCCGCGCCGGCGCGGGGAGGTCGGCGACCCGGTGCGCTTCGGCGAGGCCATCCAGCGGCTGGTCGACGAGCGCGGCTGGCAGGACACGACGACGAACGCGGGGGTGCTGGCCAACTGGGCCTCGCTCGTCGGCCCGGAGATCGCCGACCACTGCCAGCCGGTGTCGCTCGT
>DATJGA010000227.1:0-2861 GCA_035495395.1 Mycobacteriales bacterium
GAGTGCGGCAGCTCGTCGCGCACGCCCTCCAGCGCCGCCTCGCGGATCATCTCGGCGGCCAGCACCTGCTCCGGCTCGTCGGTGAGCTCGCCGTCGGGGTACAGCGCCGGGCCCTCGGGCAGCCGCGCGACGAGCAGGTCCTCGAGCAGCTTCACCTGGTACCCGTCGACCGCGGAGGTGGGGACCACGTCGGCCCACTCGCCCAGAGCAGAGACCGCCAGCAGCTGCTCGCCGATCTGCTGCTTGGAGGCGAGGTCGGTCTTGGTGACGACGGCGAGGACCGGGGTCTGCACCTGCGACAGCTCGGCGGCGATGAACCGGTCGCCCGGCCCGATCTTGTCGTCGGCGGTGACGAGGAAGCAGATGACGTCGACGCTGGCGTACGTCTCGCGCACGAGGTCGTTGAGCCGCTCCCCCAGCAGCGTCCGCGGCTTGTGCAGCCCCGGGGTGTCGACGACGACGAGCTGCGCGTCCGGCCGGTGCACGATGCCGCGCACCGCGTGCCGGGTCGTCTGCGGCCGCGACGACGTGATGGCGACCTTCTGGCCGATGAGCGCGTTGGTCAGCGTCGACTTGCCGGCGTTCGGCCGACCGACGAAGCACGCGAACCCCGACCGGTGCGTGGTCATCGGACCGTCCCGTCCGGGTCGGCCACGATGACCGGTACGCCGGACCCGAACTCCTCCAGGACGGCCCGGTCCTGCGGTGCCACCGAACCGGCCGTGACGACGACCGCCGCCTCGAAGGCACGGGCGCCGCTGGAGGCGGCTGCCACGACCGCGGCGCGCAGGGCGGAGGTGGTGAGCGCCGGGTCGGCGTTCTCCACCGTCGCGCCGGCGTACGTGCGGCCGTCGGTGTCGCGTACCGCGGCGCCCTCGGCGGCTCCGGTGTGCGGCGCGTAGGCCCGCAGCCGGGCTCCACGCGCGAGCGTCACGAGCTTGGCGTCCTCGTCGTTCACCGCACCGCTTCCGTCGTGCTCTCAGGGATCCACCGGACCAGGACGGTGCCGATGCGGTTGCGCCGGCCCTTGGCGCTCTCGGCGACGAGCTCGAGCCCGCTCACCGTCACGACGGCACCCGGGATGGGCACCCGACCGAGGAGCGAGGCCATCAGCCCGCCGACGGTGTCGACGTCCTCGTGCGGCAGCTCCACGCCGTACCGGTCCTCGAGGTCCTCGACCGGGAGCCGGGCGGTGACGCGCAGCGAGCCGTCGGGCAGCGCCTCGACGGCGGGTGCCTCGCGGTCGTACTCGTCGGTGATCTCGCCGACGACCTCCTCGACGAGGTCCTCGAGCGTCACCAGGCCGGCCGTGCCGCCGTACTCGTCCACGACGATCGCGATGTGGCCGAGCTCGGACTGCATCTCGCGCAGCAGCTCGTCGACCGGCTTGCTCTCGGGGATGAAGCGCGCGGTGCGCATGCACTCGTCGACCTTGAGCGAGCCGCCGCCCTCGGCCCGCTCCTTCTTCACGAGGTCCTTGAGGTAGGCCACCCCGACGACGTCGTCGGTGCTGTCGCCGATGACCGGCACCCGGCTGAAGCCGCTGCGCAGCAACAGGTTCAGCGCCTGCCGGACGGTCTTGCCGCGCTCGATGACGACGACGTCGGTGCGCGGCACCATGACCTCGCGCACGATCGTGTCGCCGAGGTCGAAGACCGACTCGATCATCTCGCGCTCGGCGGCCTCGACGACGCCGCTGCGCTGCGCCCGGCCGACTAGGTCGCGCAGCTCGGCCTCGGAGGCGAACGGACCCTCCCGGAAGCCCTTGCCCGGGGTGATCGCGTTGCCGACGGCGATGAGCAGCCGGGGCACCGGCCCGAACAGCGTGGTGAGGACGGCGACCGGCGTGGCGGCCGCGAGCGCGACCCGCTCGGCGTGCTGCCGGCCCAGGGTGCGCGGTGCGACGCCGATGACGACGAAGCCGACCAGGGTCATGGTCGCCGCGGCAGCGAGCATCGCCGGGCCGCCGTCGAGCGGCTGGAGGAAGAACACGGTGACCAGCACCGCGGCGGTCACCTCGCAGGCGAGCCGCACGAGCAGCAGCAGGTTCACCGGTCGGGCCGGCTCGCGCAGCAGCACGACCAGCCGGCGCGCACCGGGGCGCTGCTCGTCGAGCAGCTCCTGCGCCCGCACGCGCGAGACCCGCGACAGCGCCACCTCGGCGCACGCGACGAGTGCCGCGAGCAGGACCACGGGGGCGGCGACCAGCAGCGGGGCCCACTCGCCGAAGCTGGTCATGCGCCCTGCCAGGTGCGCAGCAGCTCGCCCTGCAGCCCGAACATCTCGGCGTGCTCCTCGGGCTCCATGTGGTCGAAGCCGAGCAGGTGCAGCACGCCGTGCGTGGTGAGGAGCGCCAGCTCGTCCGCGGTGCTGTGCCCCGCCTCCACCGCCTGCTGCGCGGCCACCTCGGGGCAGAGCACGACGTCACCGAGCACCAGCGGCTCGCCCTCTGCGGGCCGGGCGTCGAGCGGCCGGCCGGTGGCGCGCGCGGTGCGCACGTCCAGCTCGTCCATCGGGAAGGCCAGGACATCCGTGGGCCCGGGCTCGTCCATCCACTCGACGTGCAGCTCGGTCATCCGCTCGACGCCGACGACGCTGATCGCCAGCTCCGCCAGCGGGTGCACCCCGAGGGTGTCCAGCACGTGCCGCGCCACCGACACCAGGGCACGCGCGTCGACGTCGTAGTCGGTCTCGTTGTCGACCTCGACGCTCACCGCGGGCCGCGCTTGCGGTCGTCGCGCCGGCCGGGCGCGCGCACGGGTCCGCTGGTGACCTCGGCGTCGTACTGCGCGTAGGCGTCGACGATGCGGCTGACCAGCTTGTGCCGCACCACGTCCTCCGAGCCGAGCGCCGAGAAGTGC